>NZ_JBFTRT010000086.1:0-13550 GCF_056399685.1 Pedobacter sp. 01N416 | reverse complement strand
CTGTGGTACATCCTCCAATAATTATTAAGGATAAATAAATAAAATACCGTAATCTTGAAATGTTTTTCATGGCAGTGGTAGTTGCGTTAATAAAAACAAAGATAATTTGCAAAGCGATAATTACCTTATTTATTTAGAAGACGATTGATAATGAAGATTAGTTGCAGACAATTTGAATTAGAATTAAAACATCCTTTTTCGATCTCGAAATTTACCCGTACCAGCACCCCCTTAATGTTGTTGAAGATAGAATATGAAGGTGTAACAGGTTATGGTGAGGCTTCTATGGTACCCTATATGGGCGAGAGCTATGAAAGCGCAGCGGCTTTTCTTAGCCTTGTAGATTTGGATAAAATCCAGTATCCATTCGATTTCAAAGAAATAATTAGCTATCTGGACAGCCTTGCTCCAGGCCAGCCAGCCATTAAAGCGGCAATAGATATTGCGCTTAACGATATCAATGGAAAGCTGTTAAATAAACCCTGTTATGAAATTTACGGCGCAGATCCTGCTAAGATGCCGGTAACTTCTTATACCATTGGGATTGATACGCCTGAAGTAATCCGCGAAAAACTGAAAGATGCTGAAGCTTTTAAAGTGATCAAAGTTAAATTGGGGAGGGATAACGATCAGGAAATTATCGAAACGATCAGGAGCATGACCAATGTACCCTTATATGTGGACGCGAACCAGGGTTGGGCAGATAAAATTAAAGCGATCGATTTAATTTATTGGCTGCATAACCAGGGCGTGGTGTTAATCGAGCAGCCTATGGATAAAAACAACCTCGATGGGAATGCCTGGCTAACCGAGCGCAGCCCAATCCCGCTGTTAGCTGATGAAGCCGTACAGCGTTTAGCCGACATGGACAAACTGAAAGGCGCCTATCATGGCATTAACGTAAAACTGATGAAAAGCTGTGGCATGTACGAAGGGCATCAGATGATTTTGAAAGCCCGTTCTTTTGGGATGAAAGTGCTGATTGGCTGTATGAGCGAAACCAGTTGTGCCACTTTGGCCGCAGCTGCTTTGGCTCCTTTATGTAACTGGGCCGATTTGGATGGGCCATGGCTCACCAAGAATAACCCCTTTACTGATCCGGCTTTCGAAAACGGTAAGTATATTTTAAAAGATCTGCCCGGTTTAGGCTTAACAGGCATTACTTCTGATCTTTTTCTTTAAAGCTTTTTCTGATGTCTTTGGTAAGTTGATACTTAAAGTAGAACAAACAAGCCGTTGTGCCTACCAAAAAGCCAGCTGGAAGATATTTAGCATTGTTATAACACCAAACCAATCCGAAAATAGAAAGGATAATGGCCAGGTTATAGAAGATATTTAAAGCAAATTTTTTACCCACAGTTGAAATGATTGAATGACGAAATTAGAGAATGATTGAATGAGCGAATGAATTTTGAATAAGCGTTATGCTATTAACAATCACTCATTCAAAACTCATTCATTCTATCATTAATATACTGGCATGTTGGGATCAAAAGCTTCTTGCCAAGCTAAAATACCGCCTTTTAAGTTATAAAGATTATCAAATCCGTATTGTTGCTCCAACTGCATTACTGCTGCTGCGCTTCTTTTTCCACTGCGGCACTGAATAATTACCGGCTTATCTTTCGCAACCTTATCAGCCTCAATTAAAATTCCACCTAAAGGGATATTCTCGCCTTCAAGATTGGAAACCTCATATTCGAATGTTTCACGAACATCAATCAATTGAAAATCTTCTTTGTTATCGATTTTCTCTTTTAGTTCTTGTACCGATATTTCTTTCATTTTATTAAATGTATTTATGCAAATATAGGAAAATCAACTTTACGCTCCCCATCAAAAAAATGCCATAAAATTTTGTTTGAAGCTGTAACAACTTTAACCCTTAGGCGTTTAATTATAAATAGTTACAAATGGACAAACTGAACCGTTTCTTTTGGTTTTGCTCTGGCGCTCATATCCCGACACTGGAAAAGTATCCTTCAGAACAAAATAAATATACTGGCATTGGCGCCACCATCTTTTTTACAGGCTTATTTGCTGCCCTTTCCGGAGGCTATGCCATGTATTTTGTGTTTAAGGGGGATGATCTGGCGGTAATTTTTGCCATTGTTTTCGGCTTTTTATGGGGGGCGGCCATCTTTAATATGGACCGCTATATCGTATCGAGCATTAATAAAAGTGCAAGTACCAATAAACAGTTGTTACAGGCTACACCGCGTATTCTGTTAGCCATTATGATTGGTATGGTAATTTCGAGACCAATAGAGCTTAAAATTTTTGATAAGGAAATTAAAGAACGCCTAAAAGTAAGTTACTTAAACGGCCAGCGTTCTAAAATTGATACCCTGAACAAAGCCTTTGAGAAAAAATATCAGGTAGAATTTGGCAGGTTAAATCAACAGAAAGCCACACGGGATTCGCTTGAAAAAGGAATTAAAGCGGATAGACAAAAACTTAATTTCGAGATTTTTGGAAACAAAACCACCGAAACATCAGGGGTAATGGGCTACGGACCGTATGCCAAGCGCAAGGAAGCTGAAATAGCACAACGCACGGCTGAATTAGATTCACTAAAAGCCGCCATCAATAAATCGGAAGGTTTTGTAGATAAGCGCAAAGAATTTGATGGGCTGTTTACTGAAAAACTGTACACTAAAAAACAGTTAGACAGTTTATCGGATATTGCTGGTTTTGCCGACCGAAACTGGGCATTAGGGCAACTTAAATTTAATGTAGATGGCACACGGGATAACAATACGGCAATCGCTGTTACTTTTATCGGGCTACTGTTTATCTTTTTTGAATGCTTGCCGGTGTTTGTAAAACTGATGAGTGCACGCGGGCCTTATGATTATGCTATAGCGGATGGAGATGAAGTATCGATTTATCATTCGAAAAAAGATAAGGATTTCCATTTTGAAGTAGCAGATAATATTCACGAAACAAGGGTCGATTCCGAATCATCTAAAAAGAAGGGAATTATAAAAGGAAAAGCTTACCGCGATCTCGAAAAACACGATTGGGATAGCGAGAGCTAAGGGGAAATGTAAGAAGGTAATTGAGAGCGGATGGTTCGTAGGCCATGGCTTAACTCCTAAACCAAAAAAAATCAACTGTGAACATTAGGCTATCAGTTATTGACTATCAGACCATCAACTATTATCCATCGTACATTTTACCTCAAACATCTTCCATTTTTATTAAATTGCCCTTATAATCCCGATTTTATGAAGAAATTTTTAGGTGCTGCGGTATTTGGTCTACTATCGTTTCAGGCTTTTGCCCAAAATGAGATCAGTTATACGGTTTCCTTTCCAAATGTTATCCATCATGAAGCTGAAATCAGCATGGTTGTCCCAAATGTTCCTGCGGGTACGCTAAAGGTCAGAATGAGCAGGTCATCTCCGGGCCGTTACGCTACACATGAGTTTGGAAAAAATGTATATCACCTGAAAGCTTTCGATGCATCAGGCAAACAGCTGGCCATTAAACAAACAGCAGGCGATGTTTATGAAATTCCCAATCATGGTTCCAGCGTAAAAGTAAACTATACACTTTTTGGAAACTGGATTGACGGAACCTATGCAGGTTTCGACGAAACCCATGCACACATGAATATACCGGCAACTTTTGCTTTTCCGGTAGGCATGGATAACAGGCCGCGACTGGTGAAATTCAATTATGCCGAAAAACAGGACTGGAAGGTAGCTACACAGCTTAAGCCAATGGCCAATGGGACTTATTTCGCGCCAAATCTCCAATATTTTATGGATAGTCCTACCGAAATTGCCAATTACAAAACGGCAAGCTGGCAGGTTAAAAATACCGATGGTAAAGTTCAGACCATCCATTTAATTACGCATGCTAACGACGACCAGAAAACCATTGATAATTATGCTGAGATGCTTAAAAAAATGGTCGATGAACATTTTGCCGTTTGGGGCGAATTTCCCACATACGATTACGGTAATTATTATTTTCTGGATGATGTATATCCGGAGAATGCAGGCGATGGAATGGAGCATAGAAACTCCACATCGATTGTGCAGCGCACACCAAAAATTGCGGGTTATGAATCGAACCTCCTGGGTACTTTTTCGCACGAATATTTTCACAGCTGGAATGTAGAGCGTTTAAGGCCAAAAACTTTAGAGCCCTTCAATTTTGAGCATGCCAATATGAGTGATGAACTTTGGCTGGCTGAAGGCTTTACCCAATATTATGGCAATCTGCTGTTAACCAGGGCGGGTTTAAAAACTACCGACAATGCCATACAAACTTTTAACGGCCTGGTAAATGCTGCTTTACTGTCTCCCGGAGCAAAAAACTTTTCGCCAATTGAGGCCAGTAGGTATGCGGTGTTTGCCGATGCTGGTGTGGCTATCGATCAGACCAATAAAGGCAACATATTCACCTCGTATTACACCTATGGTGCTGCAACTGCCCTGGCTTTAGATCTTCGCTTAAGAACCGAATTTAAACTCAGCCTTGATGATTATATGCGTGCGCTTTGGAAAGCCTACGGCAAGCCAGAAATTGCGTACACTGTACCTGATTTAGAGAAAACCCTAGCAACGCTGACTAAAGATCGTGCTTTCGCTGCCGGTTTCTTTAAAAATTATATTTACGGCACCGAAAAGAACGATTATGCCAAGCTGCTTTTAAATGCAGGTCTTGTTTTGCGCAAAGCAAATCCTGGTAAAGCTTTTGCTGGCTTTGGCAAGATTAATAACCTGGATGGGAAATTGATATTAGGACAGACACTGATGGGTACGCCTGCATATGAGGCAGGTTTAGATGTTGATAATGTATTGTTAGCCATCGATGACGTGACAGTAAAAGATGTAGCTGCGGTTACGGCCATTAGTGATGCCCATAAACCCGGCGATGTGCTGAAGGTTACTTATCTTTACCGTGGAGCGCAAAAAACGGCACAATTAACCTTAATAGAAGATCCGGCTTTAGAGCTTGTTCCGATTGAAAAAACAGGGGGAGATTTAACACCGGCCATGCAAACTTTTAGAGATAAATGGTTAACATCGCAGGTAAAATCTAAATAGCAAAACTAATACTTATTATATGAAGAAAATATTCTTTTTTACGCTTGTCGGGATGGCAAGTTTGCAGCTTAAAGCGCAAAACATAGATAAAATCATCACCCGCGAATACACCGATCACCTGATTAAAACCTTAAGTGCCGATGATATGCAGGGGCGTGCAACCTTTACGCCAGGCATTGATAAAGCGGCTACTTTTATCGAATCTGAGTTTAAAAAGATCGGTTTACAGCCATTAGCTGGCGAGAAAACTTTCCGTCAAACCTTTAATAAATATCAGGTTACCAACCAAGGTACAAGTGTTAAAATAGATGGACAGGAAGTTGCCCCAGAAAATTTAATTGTTTCAGGCGTAACTTCTGAGCGTGTTACACTAGATAAATCGAACACCACTGTTGTTAAATTAGATCCCGAAAAAGCATTTGTGCCTCAGCTAAGGGCAACGATGGGTGCCGGAAAAAACCAGATTGTTTTGGTTGACAGTAAATTTACCGATCTGTTTAACCGTTATAGAAGTTACTTCAGTAAACCGGCAACTGTTGATGAGAAAGATGTTAAAGCAACTACAAGCGCTGTACAGGTTTTTGTTTTGGGTAAAGATGCCGCAACAGATTTTTCGGCAACATTTAAAAGTAAGGTAGATAAAATGCCTTTATTTAATGTTGCAGGGGTAATTCCAGGTAAATCAAAAGCAAAAGAAATTGTGGTTTTCTCAGGTCATTATGATCATTTAGGCTTTTTAAAAAGTGTAGATGGTGATAGTATTGCCAATGGTGCAGATGATGATGCTTCAGGTACGACGGCTATGATTGCCCTTGCCAAGTATTACAAAGCGCAAAAAAACAATGAACGTACTTTAATCTTTGTTGCTTTTACTGCTGAAGAAATCGGTGGTTTCGGTGCAAAATATTTCTCTGAAAAACTAAATCCTGATGATGTAGTAGCCATGTTCAATATTGAGATGATTGGTAAGGATTCGAAATTTGGCAAGAATACCGCATTTATTACCGGTTATGAAAGATCTGATTTTGGAAAGATTTTGCAGAAAAATTTGGCTGGGACCGAATTTACTTTCCATCCAGACCCATATCCAGATCAAAATTTATTTTATAGAAGTGATAACGCAACTTTAGCTGCTTTAGGCGTTCCGGCACATACCATTAGTACCGATAAAATTGATATCGATAAATTATACCATAGTGTGAAAGACGAATATAGTTCTTTGGACGTAGAAAATATCCTTTCTACCATCAAAGCGATCGCAAAGAGCGCCATTACCATTGTAAACGGAACGGATACCCCAACGAGGATTCCGAAGTTGAAGCAATAATAGCGGCAGTTATAAAACGGTCGTCATTCCCGCAGGTGGGAATCGTAATGCAGTAGGCTTTAAGATTCCCAATCAAGTTGGGAATGACGAGCCGCCCAATACAACTACAAAAAAAATGGCCAGTGAAAAATCATCACTGGCCATTGCTATTTTATAAGTCTTCGTAAGCAGATTACTTACTCAAATACATTGATTTGTCTTTGTAAAGCTTGCGGAAGTAAGGATCTTCTAAATCTTTGATGAAACGGATCGCCTCACCGGTAGATTTCATTTCAGGACCTAATTCTTTCGCTACCTCCGGGAATTTCTCGTAAGAGAAAACCGGCTCTTTAATGGCATAACCTTCAAGCTTACGAACGATCGTAAAATCTTTCAGCTTCGCTACACCCAACATAATTTTAGCGGCGATGTTAATGTATGGAACATCGTAAGCTTTTGCGATGAAAGGAACCGTACGTGATGCCCTTGGGTTTGCCTCGATTACATAAACTTTCTCATCCTTAATGGCGAACTGAATGTTTAATAAACCACGCACATCTAATGCTTTTGCAATTTTGATCGAGTATTCTTCCATTGCTTTAGTTACCGTTTCTGATAAGCTGAATGTAGGTAATACGGCAAATGAATCTCCTGAGTGGATACCTGCAGGCTCGATGTGCTCCATCATACCCACAATGTGGACATCCTCACCGTCAGAAATCGAATCAGATTCTGCCTCTTCTGCCCTATCTAAAAAGTGATCGATCAATACACGGTTGCCCGGTAAATCGCCCAATAATTTTACTACTGCTTTTTCCAGGTCTTCATCGTTGATTACAATGCTCATGCCTTGTCCACCCAGTACATAACTCGGACGGACCAATACAGGATAACCTACTTCGTTTGCTACAACGATTGCTTCTTCAGCATTCTCTGCAACACCATATTTTGGATAAGGAATATCTAATTCTTTCAACAGGTCTGAGAAACGGCCACGGTCTTCAGCGATATCCATATTCTCGAAAGATGTTCCGATAATCTTGATGCCTCTTTCGGTTAATTTCTCAGCCATTTTTAAAGCTGTTTGTCCACCCAATTGAACGATAACGCCCACTGGTTTTTCCAGCTCGATAATTTCGCGAACATGTTCCCAGAAAACCGGCTCGAAATATAATTTATCGGCCATGTTAAAGTCTGTTGAAACTGTTTCAGGGTTACAGTTAATCATGATGGCCTCAAAACCTGTTTCTTTTGCTGCCAATAAACCGTGCACACAAGAGTAATCGAATTCGATACCCTGACCGATACGGTTAGGACCTGAACCCAATACAATTACCTTTTTCTTGTCAGATGGAACAGATTCGTTTTCCTCTTCGAAAGTAGAGTAGTAGTATGGTGTTTTGGCCGGGAACTCCGCAGCGCAGGTATCAACCATTTTATATACCCTGTTTATACCTAAAGCTTTACGGCGATCGTAAACTTCATCTTCCGTAACATTGCCTAACAACCAGGCGATCTGGATATCAGAGAATCCTTTTTGTTTAAGCGTTACGAAGAAATCTTGAGGGATATTGTTTAGTGAATATCTTTTTAGTTCAGTTTCGAGCAATACCAGCTCCTGAATCTGGTTTAAGAACCATTTGTCAATTTTGGTTACCTTACGGATAGACTCTAAAGGTACGCCCATTGCCATGGCATCTTTTATTAAGAATAAACGGTTCCATGAAGCGTGCTCCAAACCGTCCATAATCTCTTCGATATTGCGCACCTGTCTGCCATCTGCACCTAAACCAGCGCGGTTAATCTCTAAACTCTGACAAGCTTTTTGTAGTGCTTCGATAAAAGTACGGCCAATTGCCATTACTTCACCAACCGATTTCATCTGTAAACCAAGCTCTTTGTTAGCGCCTTTAAATTTATCGAAGTTCCAGCGGGGTATTTTAACGATTACGTAATCTAAAGTAGGTTCGAAATATGCTGAAGTGGTTTTGGTAATCTGGTTTTCAATTTCATCCAGGTTGTAACCGATTGCCAGTTTTGCTGCAATTTTTGCAATTGGATAACCAGTTGCTTTACTTGCCAAAGCTGATGAACGTGATACACGTGGGTTAATTTCGATGGCGATAATTTCATCGTTTGCCGGGTTAACCGAAAACTGAACGTTACAGCCACCGGCGAAGTTGCCGATTGCACGCATCATTTTGATCGCCTGGTTACGCATATCCTGGTAACAACGATCAGATAAGGTCATTGCTGGAGCAACAGTGATCGAATCTCCTGTGTGGATACCCATCGGATCGAAGTTTTCGATCGAACAGATAATGATTACGTTATCGTTGCTGTCTCTTAATAACTCTAACTCATATTCTTTCCAGCCTAAAACAGCTTTCTCTACTAATACTTCATGTGTTGGCGAAGCCTCTAAACCACGTTTTAAAGCGGCATCGAACTCTTCTTTTTTGTGTACGAAACCACCACCGGAACCACCTAAAGTGTATGATGGACGGATTACCAATGGGTAACCGATTTCTTGTGCTGCTTCTTTACCTTCTAAAAATGAGTTGGCAATTCTCGATTCTGCAACACCTACACCGATATCAACCATTAACTGGCGGAAAGCTTCGCGGTTTTCGGTTTTTTCGATTGCAGCAACATCTACACCGACTACTTTTACACCATATTTTTCCCAAACACCACGTTCTTCAGCTTCTTTACAAAGGTTTAATGCTGTTTGGCCTCCCATGGTAGGAAGTACCGCATCAATTCTAGGTAAATCTGCAGAGTCGATGTGCTCTTGTAAAATAACCTCTATTGAATCAACAGTTAACGGGCGCAAATAAACATGGTCGCCGATAACCTTGTCCGTCATAATTGTAGCCGGATTAGAGTTGATAATGGAAACGGTAATCCCTTCTTCTTTTAAAGAAAGAGCCGCTTGCGAACCCGAGTAATCAAATTCACAGGCTTGGCCAATAATAATTGGTCCAGATCCGATAATCAGTACTGAGCGTATGGAAGTGTCTTTAGGCATGATAAAGCTTAAACAATAATTAAAATTCTAAAGTGTTGGTTCTTTTGAAACCCTGAAAGCAACGAGATTTTGTGCTTGTAAGAAGAAAAATCCCAACTGTTCTGTCGGGATGCAAAGATACATCTTTAGCATGATTTTTAGGCGTTTTTTTTAAAATAAAAAAGAGCACTATTTAAGTGCTCTTTTTAGATTTTTCTTTTGCGAAATGAACTATTGCTGTAATTTAATTTCGCCTAAATCTGTGGTGGCGCTATCTTTCACGGCAACCTTTTCTATAACAGCATCTTTGTATGGTGCATTGGCTTTTACAACGACAGTATAAACGCCTTCTTTGAGGTTAGTAAAAGTAAAAACACCTTGGCTAACCTGCGCTTTTAGCGTGTCTGTCGCCGCTACAAGCGAAACAGCAGAAGCCGCATCACCCGGTGTAATTTTTCCGATTATTCCACCCAATTTAATATTTGTAAAGGCAATTGAACCTAAAGCAAATACAATGAGCAGAGATAATACAACACATAACTTTTTCATGGTATAACGTTTTAGTTGTTGATGTCTTAAATAAATAACACCATTTAGTACAAATAGTTTTAAATAATGAACACTAATTTTTAGATTGTACTATAAATTATACATGGCTGTCAAAATCAAATGTACGKTTTTATTGTAAATGTTAATTAGTGTTAAAAGAATTTCGTAAAAGTGGCGCTACACGTCAGAATTAAGTCACGAAGTTGTGATATTAGAAATATTGGCAATAATGTTGTAATAAGCAGAACATATATGCGTTTTGTATATACTTTAGACAATGATCTAAAGCTTCCTCCGCGGATTAGTTACCCGCCATGAGGATTTCTTCATAAATAGTTTGTTTGGTTTATTATCCGGTTAGAGGAGCCCTCCTCAACCGGATTTTTTCTTTTAAGGCTTTTTCCATTACATTTGACCGTATTCAGAAAACATATCGTGAATAAAAACATTAAAAAGATCGCTATTGTTGGCCCGGAAAGTACGGGAAAATCTACCATATCTCAATTGCTGGCAAAATATTATAAAGTTTCGTGGGTGCCAGAGTATGCCCGCTATTACTGCGAAAACCTGGTTGCCGATTATACCCTGCAAGATGAAGTGAACATGTATTACGGGCAGGTAGCTTTGGAGGACGCTATTTTAGTAACTACCGAAAGCGATTTTATTATTTGTGATACGACTTTTATTACGGTAAAGATCTGGAGCGATGAAGTACTAGGTGAAACACCACAGCAAGTGCTGGATGCACTGCCTAAGAGACCGTACGACCTGTATCTGTTAATGGACATCGATTTGCCCTGGCAAGATGATCCGCTGCGCGATTTCCCCGATAAGCGCGAATATTTTATGCAGGTTTGGCATAATGAACTGAAAGCACTAAATGCGAATTATAAGGTAATTGGTGGATTGGGTGATGAAAGGTTCGAAAATGCAATTAAGGCAGTAAACGATTTTCTTTGTGTATAAGAAAATAGATGTTTCTTGACTAGATTCATGACTTTGTTTGAAATTTGCCAAAAGCTCAGGGCGCTCATTTCCCATTAATAATAAAATGTTTTTTTTAGGAAATGAAAGGTTAGTATTTCATAGGTGCTGTAGTCCCGCCATTCGCTAATTCCGATGAAGGATCGGAACCGCTGCTGTCGGGTTTAGTTAACAGCGGTTTGTTTTCCCAGCACCGGCCTAAGTKAAATAAACCCGATTGTCGGGAAGAGCTTCCGATCCTTCATCGGAACTCGTACCAAAAGCGGGGCTGAAAAAGCTAAATGTTCAGAACCACTCGTTTCCTATTAATATTATTATTTTTTTATTTGGAAATGGAAGGGCTTGTTTCACAGGTTTCATCTGCAGCAGAAACGGGAGCGGGCCTGAAGATGTCAAGCACACAGAACCTTTCATTTTCTAAACCTAAAATCCCACCAAATTCGTTAAGTAATGCTATGGAGTTGTTATTTTTTTGTCCAATTAACCCATAATGCATCAAAAAACACGCTTATTGTTAAATATTTTCTACATTTGCACCATCATTAGGGGTGCCTTGTTTAAATAAACACAAAAACAGGCTGAGATCATACCCATTTTATAGGCGAAAGGTAAAAGGCAGAAGGTGGAGGGTAAAACCCTTAAATATTACTGTTACCGGTAAAGTAACAGATCAAAACCAGCAGCCACTTCCCGGCGCTACGGTTAAATTAAGAACTCAAAAAACCGCAGTTGTAAGTGATGCCTCCGGAAATTACAGCATCACTAACCTCGTTAACGGAAAATACACGATTGTGGTAAGTTATGTAGGCTATAAAACAATCGAAAGAGCTGTAGAACTTAAACAGCATACTACGCTGGATTTTAGCCTCTCGGCTCAAAATTTCCTGGCAGATGAGGTGATTGTCCGCGCTATACGGGCGACAGAAAAATCAGCAACTACGTATAAGAACATTAGCAAGGAAGAAATCCAACAGAATAACTTCGGACAAGATCTGCCTTTCATCCTTCAGAACACACCAGGAGTTGTGGTTAATTCTGATGCTGGTGCGGGCGTAGGCTATACAGGTATCCGTATCCGCGGTAGCGACAATAGCAGGATCAACGTAACGGTTAACGGTATTCCAATAAACGATAGCGAAAGCCAAGGTACGTTTTATGTAAACATGCCCGATTTTGCTTCATCTGTAGATAACATACAGATTCAGCGCGGTGTAGGTACTTCAACCAATGGTGCAGGTGCATTCGGTGCGAGTTTAAATATTCAGACAACTGCCAGCGAAATGGAGYCCTATGCGGAAGTAAACAGCACTTACGGCAGTTTCAATACCTGGAAAAACACCGTTAAGGTTGGAACTGGTTTGATTAACAACCGCTTTAGCTTTGATGGCCGTTTATCAAGAATCAGTTCTGATGGTTATGTAGACCGTGGTTCATCACTGCTTAAATCATATTTTCTCTCTGGTGCCTACCATGGCAATAAAGACCTCCTGCGCGTAAATGTTTTTTCAGGAAATGAGAAAACCTATCAATCATGGAACGGTATTCCGCAATCACGCTTAGAAAATGATGTGGTTGGAATGAATGCCTATATTGACAGAAACGGATTGGGTGCAGATGACGCCGCTAATCTTTTAAACTCTGGAAGAACTTACAACAGTTTCTTGTACAATAACCAAACGGATAACTATACACAAAACCATTACCAGTTAATTTATGCCAGACAGTTTTCTGATCAGTTTTCTTTTAACGGCGCTTTACACTACACCAAAGGCGAAGGTTATTATGAAGAATTCAGGGCACAGGATAAACTTAAGAATTATGGCTTAAATCCGGTTGTTATTCCGGGAGGAGCACCAGTTACCGAAACGGATTTAATCCGTAGACGGTGGTTAGATAACGACTTTTATGGTGTTACCTATGCCTTTAACTACGTGCCTCAAAAGAATTTAAATTTTACTTTGGGCGGTGCATATAACGAATATAAAGGCGCCCACTTCGGGCAGGTGATCTGGGCCCAGTATGCTTCAAATGGAAATATAGACAGGCATTATTATGATAACGATGGTTTCAAAACCGATTTTAACGTTTATGGTAAAGTAAATTATAGCCCGGTAGAATCGTTAAGCTTATTTGCCGACCTACAGTACCGCCGGGTATATTTCGATGTTGCCGGAACGGAAAACAAACTAAACACTTTGGCTATTAACGAAACCTTGAATTTCTTTAACCCGAAATTTGGTGCAACATATTTTATCAATCCGCAGAGCAATGTTTATGCCTCATTTAGTGTGGCCAACAAAGAGCCTAACCGCGATGACTATACAGATGCCGCTGTTGGTATTTCTCCAAAACCTGAACGTTTGAATGATGTAGAGTTAGGCTACCGTTTTAAAAATGATAAATTTAATGTCGGTGCAAATGCCTATGGTATGTTTTATAAAAACCAATTGGTGGTTACCGGAAAAATAAATGATGTTGGCGGAAATTTCCGTCAGAATGTAGACAGAAGCTACCGTTTAGGGATTGAGGCAGACGGTTCATACACCATCTCTTCTCAATTTGTATTAAACGCCAATGCAGCATTGAGCAGAAACAAAATCAAGAACTTTACCGAATATTATGATGACTATGATAACGG
>NZ_JBFTRT010000085.1:0-11769 GCF_056399685.1 Pedobacter sp. 01N416 | reverse complement strand
CGTGTATGGGGTTAGGAAATCCTGCATTTATCGGTAAAAGACAGCAGCATTTAACCGGTAGCGCTTCAACTCAGATGACCTTTACGGCGTCGCAGCCAAATGAAAAAGCAGGGATGCTTATCTTTCAAGGTGAATATAATTTTTACTACATCTGCAAATCGATAAAAGATGGGAAGCAGGTCGTTCAGCTTTACAAAGGGAACCGAGCAACTAAGGGGATGGACTTGATTATTGAAACTCCGGTAAAAGCTAAAACCCTGCAGTTTAAAATAGAAGCTGATCGAGGGCTTTACAATTTTCTTTACGCTGAAAGCCCGGGCAAATGGAAAATACTGATGGATAAAGTGGATGGGAAGTTTTTGAGTACTGAAACCGCAGGAGGTTTTGTAGGCTCACTTTATGCGCTTTATGGTACTTCATCCGGAGAAAGCACTAAAAGTACAGCGTCTTTTAAATGGTTAGATTATAGCGGTAATGATGCCATTTACAAGCAAAAATAGATAATATAGCTTTCTGTTGATTTTTATTGCCTGAAGCATATTGAAAAATAATTGATATTACTTCGGTTATCTGTGAAAAGTTCTTCCAGGCTAATTAGTTATAAAAAATTAACCTCGCAGGTGCTGTAATACCTGCGAGGTTAATTTGTTTAAAAATAGGGTGAAATTCTATTTCGCCGAAAATGTCCAAAAATCGATATTTACTTCTGGTTTTTCTGCTCCTTTAATGGTTAGAAAAAGATCTTGTTTTCCTGTTGCGCCATTAACTTTGCAGCTCACTTCTTTCCATGTCTGCGCATCACCAGTGTTTGGCACGGCCAGTGTTCCAATTACTTTTCCGTCAGGGCTGCCTAAACGAAGTTCAATTTTGTTGTCCTTCCCAATACTTGCTACAGAAGCTGAAAACTTTTTTGCTCCTTTGCCGAAGTCTACGCCCCTAACTTTTATCCAATCTCCGTTTTTAATATGCGTAACATTTAAACCACCTTTGCTGCATGTTTCAGTTTTAACACCTTGTTGGTCACTCATCGTTTCGGCCTCCACACGCATGTAGGGATTTAATCCTTCCACCTGTGGTACTCCATCTGCCGTGTAGGTTACCTGTTCGATACTGCCATCGGCTCTGTAATTTAGCACCTCAACACCCAGATTTCTTTTAAATTCTGTAGGGATTCCCAATTTGTATGCTACAGCCCTGTTGTGGTAGGCGTGATACCATTGTCCTTTAAATTCGAAAATTCCCTGATGGTTATTGTTATTGTTTTTTGGCGGTTGCGCGGCAACAATTCCTCCATAGGTAAATCCAGTGGTAGGGCTTTTACTCATCATATAGTCGATGCGCATCTGCGCTTTCGGGTTGGTTGAGTAAGAGAAATAATAAATCCCATTGCGCTTATGCATCCATGAAGCCTCAAAAAATGCAGGAGCAGTAATAGATGTTGCAGGGCCATCTACGCTGATCATATCCCGGTTGAGTTTGATTACCCTAACATTGCTCTCGCCGTTACCGCCAAAGTACATATAGGCCTGGTCATCATCATCAATAAAGGTCATTGGATCGAATAACCACATGTTTGGTGCAGGAAGTACACCTGGCGTTTCGGTTTCAACGAGTTTTTTCCCAATGGGATCTTTAAATGGCCCTATCGGACTGCTTGAAGTTGCTACGCCGATGCCATTGCCACCATTTCCGAAGTATAGAAAAATTTTGCCGTCGCGGGCAATTGCTGCCGGAGCCCAGGTTCTGCCTGCCCAGGCTACATCTCTAGGTGCTTCAAATACAACACCATGGTCTGTCCAGTTTTTCATGTCGCTGCTCGAAATGCAAACGATCGATTTCATTTTGTATCCGCTATTTTTATCATAGGAGTTCTCATCATCGTTAGATGCGTAGAGATAGACTCTTCCGTTGTAAACAAGAGTGCCAGGATCCGCCAAATGGCGGTAGCCGACTATAACATCATCGGCGGAGCTGATTTGGGTGGTTGTAAGAAGAAACAGAAAAGCGCAGAAGGCTAGGATGGATTTAAGGTTCATAAAAGATAAATTTGGTTAATTTCAATCAATGCCGCTAAATTATTGAGAACCTTAGTCCGCAACTACTTTATTTCGTCAATTTTACTAGCACATTTGGTTAGTTTGCCTGTTTTTCTGTAACGGGATTGATTGAATTAAAAACATTTGTAACATAGATTTGAACAAAGCGGTTCGTTGATCTGCACATTTCTGAATAGCTTTGAATACCGAATATAAAAGCAGTGCAAGTTGAAAAGCTGACTAACCTGTATGAAGAATCTTAAATTATTTACATTATTGCTCTTTTTTGTGCTAAATGCAGTTTGTGTTGATGCGCAAAAAGCAACAAATCCGCTCATTTTTGCCGATGTACCCGACCTTTCGATGATCAGAGTAGGGAAAGTGTATTACATGAGCAGCACAACGATGCACATGAATCCCGGTGTGCCCATCATGAAATCAACCGATCTGGTAAACTGGAAAATTGTAAGTTATGCTTATGATACCCTCGGAAATGCTGAAGAATTAACTTTATCCAATGGAAAATGGGATTATGGGCGGGGATCGTGGGCAAGTAGCCTTCGTTTTCATCAAGGCATTTATTATGTAAGCACTTTCTCTGGTACCACAGGCAAAACGTATATCTACAGTACAAAAGATATCGAAAAAGGCCCGTGGAAACTCATGTATTTTAAACCTTCGCTCCATGATCATTCCCTGTTTTTTGAGGAAGGAAAAACTTACATGGTATACGGTACCGGCAAAATTATTTTGGTGGAATTAAAGGAAGATTTATCTGGAATAAAACCTGACACGAAACCCATAACGATTATCGAAAACGCAAGCCTTCCCTCAGGTACGGGTGCCGGATTACCAGCTGAGGGCTCGCAACTGTTTAAAATTAATGGCAAATATTATCTTTTTAACATTACCTGGCCACGAAATGGGATGCGTACAGTTGTGGTACACCGTTCCGACAAACTTGTCGGGCCATATGAAGGGCGGGTAGCACTTCAAGATAAGGGTGTTGCGCAGGGCGGTTTAATCAGTACGCCAGAAGGAAAATGGTTTTCTTATCTTTTTAGAGATTTTGGATCCGTTGGCCGCATTCCATATTTAGTTCCGGTTACCTGGGAAGATGGCTGGCCGGTGTTGGGTGTTGATGGTAAAGTTCCGGAAACATTGGAACTTCCGGTTAGTAGCGGCTTAATTCCCGGCATTGTGGCATCAGATGAATTTACCCGCAAAAAAGGCGAGCCCGCGCTTCCACTGGTATGGCAATGGAACCACAATCCAGATCATGCATTTTGGTCGCTAACTAAACGCCCAGGATTTTTACGGATTACCACCTCCAGATTGGATACTAATATTCTTCTGGCCCGCAATATATTAACCCAGCGTACCATCGGGCCCGTATCAACCGCAATCACTTCAATTGATATTTCCAATATGAAAACTGGAGACCAGGCGGGATTGATGTTGCTGCAACGCAAATTTGGCTGGGTAGGTGTAAAACATACAGGATCAAAGAAAACGGTGGTAACGGTAAGCGCCCAAAGCGGTAATGTAAATGGTGAAGATGTTCCTGCCGGACAGCAAACCATTTATCTCAAGGCAAGATGTGATTTTGAGAACCGAACAGATAAAGGTTATTTTTTTTACAGCTTTGATGGCAAAACCTGGAAAACGATAGGAGAGCCGCTGCAAATGTCGTATACACTTCCCCATTTTATAGGCTACCGTTTCGGACTGTTTAATTATGCAACTGAAAATGCTGGAGGATATGTTGACTTCGATTATTTTAGGATTGAAGCAAAATAGAATAGTTTGAGCCTAATCTTATCCAAGGGATAAATCGTAAAAAGATGTCACCCTGAGGGGTAATTTATTGTATAAAATCCATATGAGTGACGTTTAATTGATTTCTTTTGCCTTAAGGCACGGTCTTGCCTCGGCTCGCCGCCGCCGAAGGGCTCTTTCTTTTTGGCATCAAAAAGACCAGCACAGCTAGCTTGAATGCCGTTGAAAACATAAAGGCCTATGAAAAAACAAAAAATGCCGGCTGAAAATTTTTCTTTAGAGGTCAGTGGGGTGGCTTGAGTAGTGCGGTCCGAAAAATTTGTTAGGCCGGATGTCAGTAGAACGGGGATACCGTGCTAAGGCCTAGCTGAATGGAAATGCGATAAATGTTGATTAATAATGATTTGTAAAATAATGTCAATGATAGGCTTAATTTATTGTATAAAATCAATATAAATGACAGGAGAATCTAAAAGATTAATCCCCTCAAATTATCGTCATTGCGAGAAGGCTTGTTCAGCCGACGAAGCAATCTTACAACGATCGCTACTAGCATGCGCATTAAGATTGCTTCGTTGCTCGCAATGACGATTTTTCTACTAGGATCTGTTATTGACACCCTAGTCGAAGGGCATTTATTCGCTGTATTGCGTGTTTTTTGCCCCCAGATTTCTCAATTTGCCAATTCGAAACCTGGGGATAATAATAGTTCTACAATGATTAACTTCATCAGTTGCTTCAATTCCCAATAACAACCTTTCAACTCATACTTATTCAACCCATGGTTCAATCATTTCGATTGTTCCGTCGGCATTGTGTTTCAATTCTGTCACTTTCACATTTCTAAGGTGGGTTTTTCCTGAAAGCTGGGTGTCGTGGTAAAAGATATACCACTTGCCTTTTATCTCTAAAATGGAATGGTGGGTAGTCCAACCTTGAACGGGCTTCATAAAAGTGCCTTCGTAAACAAATGGTCCATAAGGTTTGTCGCCAATCGCATATGCTAAATAATGGGTATCACCTGTTGAGTAAGTGAAATAATATTTTCCATTAAATTTGTGCATCCAGGCACCTTCAAAAAAACGTCTGTCGTGGTCATTAGTAAGTAATGCTTTTCCTTGTTTATCTACTAGTTGAACATCTTTCACTTCACCATCAAATGATAACATATCGCTGCTCAATTTCGCTACTTTGGCACTCAATGCGGGTTCATTTTCTTTCTGTGAGTCGGTTTTAGATCCATTGGCATCATATTTTCCATTATTCCAACGCTGTAACTGCCCGCCCCAAATTCCACCAAAGTACATGTAACTGGCGCCATCAGTATCTGTAAACACCGCCGGATCGATACTAAAACTCCCTTTAATAGGTTCAGGTTCAGCCTTAAATGGCCCTGCTGGATTTTTTGATGTAGCAACACCAATTCTAAATACATCAGATTTATCTTTAACCGGGAAATACAGATAATAGGTTCCGTTTTTAAAGGCGGCATCCGGTGCCCAAAGTTGTCTGCCGGCCCATGGAATATCTTTTATGCTTAATGCCACACCGTGATCGGTAACTTTACCATGAATACTGTCCATGCTCAAAATGTGGTAATCTCTCATGTCAAAATGATCACCATTATCATTTTCCGGAGTGCCTGCCTCGATATCATGTGAAGGGTAAACATAAATTTTTCCATTAAAAACGTGGGCAGAAGGATCGGCGGTATAAATTTTGGAGATTATAGGCTGCGATAAATAGCTGGTTTTTTTAGGGGTGTGTGCCGTTTCCTTCTCTGTTTTTTGGTTTGCTTGCTGGCAGGAGCTGGCAATAGCCATTCCCATAATGGATGAAAAAAGGGTGATTTTTTTTAATTCGTTAATCATGTTGCTCATGGTTTTGGTTAATTTAATGTCGTGTGCTTTTAATGCTTTCTGGTGGTCCTAAGTAACTTGGATTTAATTCTCCAAGATCGAGTACTAATTTTTGCAGTACCACGCCAGGATTAATCATCCAATAGTTGATGGTGTGTTTTCCGGTCTTGTTAAAGACAAGGGGAGTTTTAAAAATTTTGATGTTGTTGGCTACCGATTGTCCCCAGGCATAATCAGCGGCGTAATCCTTGCTGATATTAACTACTATAGGAGCTTGCCCGTCTAATGACACGGCGAACTTTAATCCATCTTTCCCGGTAAAATCAATAGTAGGGGAGATAAAGGTATTTAAGGTAAAATTGCCCGTTTCAGTTACAAAAATGTCATAAGCTAAATGTGGTGAGCCTTCACCAGGCTGCTGAATTGGTGAAGTTACAGGTGTTGCGATTACTCCGCCCCTGGTTTTTCCGTAATTGGGAATGGTTTTCCAAAAAATAGGTCTGCTGTTTACCGCTCTGTTATAACTTGTCGCTTCCATCGAAATGTAGCCGTTATCAGGGAGGAATAAATTAGCAGATAAGTCGGTTGGAATAATGTTTTCGGTTTTAATAGGAATGGTGATGCTCGATTTATCACTGCCAGAAATGAGAATTTCACTTGTTTTAGTGTTTTTTGGCGCTTTATTCCAATCAATGCTGATCTGAATTTTCTGATCATCGCTAAGTGATCCCTTTTTACTGTTTAACATGACAAAATCAGGAGCTTTGATATCGTATCTCATTTCACCCGCACCTGTTCTGAAAAGTTCGAGTGTATGTGATGTATTTGCAAGCGCTGAAAAAGTGAAGCCCTGCGCTACCTTTGTTTTTCCCGTAAAATGGAGCTCCGAGTTCTCCAGTGCAACACCCAGGCTGGTAGTAGTATTATTAATCAGCGTAGTTTTAGGGATAATATTGCTATCAGGCTGTTGCCAGGAAGTGTAACCAATATGCGTTTGATCCATCATATGGTCCCATTTTCCCCCAGCCATTGTTTTATTGTAGTATGTGCTGATTTCGGCATCTCGCTTAAATAGAGAATCAACTTTACCGGCGAAAGTATTGGTTGAAAATCTGCCCTGTTTGGCGTATAGTTTGTTTTTGGCTGCCGCGAGATACATCTCATATAAATTAGCCACAGCCTCAATGGGGTGAAGAACCAATTGGTAATAGGTATCTTTCTGATTATCAGCCAGTTGTTTGTTGGTTCTGGTAGCTTGTTGTGCAAGTTTTTTAAAATCAGCGGTAACTTGTTCAAACTCGTTATAGCTGCTTAAACTATAGGTCTTTGCATTAAGCAGTTCTGGTTTAATTCTACCTGCGTATTTTAGATAAGTATCTATATGGTTGGCAATTGCTGTAGCGTGTTCATTCCCAAACTGGTTGGCCGACCAATTAGTTGTGTAGTCCATTAATTTATCGGCCGGGATGGCGTCAGGATTCCATGCATAATCTAAAAAGAATTGGATGGGGAACTCCATTGGTTTTAAATCGCCAACGTTTACGATCCAGATCTGATTGGCATCATGTTCGTAAGCCAATCGCATCTGTTCCCAGATTTTTTGGATGGGGTTGGTGTTTACCCATTTGTAGTTTCTGGGGCCACCCACGTAGTCGAAGTGATAATAAACCCCATAACCGCCTTTTCTGGGCGCTTCGCCTAAACTTGGCAATTTTCTAATGTTGCCCCAATTATCATCGCATAAAAGTAAAGTTACATCATCGGGAACGCGCATGCCTTTGTCGTAATAATCCTGAACTTCCTTATACAAGGCCCATAGCTGTGGCGTTTGCGCTGCAGGTTTTTTTGTTACCTTTTCAATAATTTCACGTTGATCTTTTACAATTTTTTCCAGTAGGGCAGTAGCTGTGCCTGTAGACATGGGCTCGTCGCCATCGCCACGCATACCAACAGTGATGATCTGTTCTTTATCGGCTACACGTTGCAGGCCGCTTTCCCAAAATGCACGTAATTGCTCGGGATTTTGATCATAGTTCCATTTGCCACCTTTATATCTTTTCCACTCATCATGGGCACGTGTTAAGGGTTCGTGATGAGAAGTTCCAATCACTACGCCATATTCGTCGGCTAAAACAGGGTTGAGTTTATCGTCGTCGTTAAATGCACTTCCCCACATGGCGGGCCATAGATAATTCCCTTTTAAGCGAAGAATCAATTCGAATACCTTCTCATAAAACTTATGGTTAAACCCCCCAAATTCTTTTTTGCTCCATCCGGAAAGTGCGGGCGCTTCGTCATTTAAAAATATCCCCCGGTACTTTACCGCAGGTGAAGAAATTATATGACGCCCTGCAATAACATAGAGCGAACTGCTTTTTTTTACCGGAACATCAGCCCAATAATACCAAGGTGAAACACCAATTTGAGCAGAAAGCTCGTATATTCCATATATCGTTCCCCGCTTATCGCTTCCGGCAATTACTAAAGCAGAATCTATGCCCTTAACTGGGTTTTTTATCACCTGAATTAATGTGGCTTCCCATTTTCCGGCAATTTCGGAGACATTTAGACTATGGTTCCTGATCATTTCATCGATGATTTTACTGTTGCCGATAGTGCCAATGATGATGGGCATGCTGGTTGTTTTATCCGTTAAAAATTCAGGTTTAAGTCCACTTATCTTTTTAATATCGTTTTGAAGATTTTGGGCGGCACGTATAACGCCTGGCCATTCGTTGGCACTTACTAAAATGGATGGAACCTTACCTTTGCTCACCACAGCAAAACTTCCAGGCAAATAAGTATTTACCGTAATTGGACCGAGCCCAGCGGCTTCTGCAATGAGGACGTTGAAAAGGAATAAGACTAGCGGAAATATTTTCTTCATTACTTAAAATTTAATAACGCTCCAATAGGCTTTTTTTGGTTTTAATTGCGTGTCGAAAAGTAAGGGGTAATTTTTGCGGCCAGGTACAGGATAACCATCCAGCCAGGTACGGCGATCTGAAATGTTCCAGAATGTAACATTGGTGATTACATTTTTATACTTTCTGAATACGTTGAACACCATTTTATACTTTTCAACCTGCCTGGCTTCAAGTTCGGCGGTGTAAGCATCGCTTTCATTCGCACGTTTGGCACGTTTATTTTTCTCCCATGGATAAATGGAAAGATCTAACTCGGTAAACTGTATTTTAAGGCCTAAAGATGAATAGCGTTCAATTGCTGTAACGAGTTCTTTTTCACTAGGTTCATAAATAGACCAATGCGCTTGGAGGCCAACGCCGTCTATAGGTACGCCTTTGTCTTTCAGGCTTTTGAGCAACTTGTATACGCGTTCTCTTTTTTCTGGTCGTTCGGTATTGTAATCATTGTAATAAAGTTTTGCATCGGGATCGGCGGCATGTGCATATTCAAAGGCTTTAATGATAAAGTCTTCACCACAGATTTGGTACCATTTCGAATTTCGTAAGTATTTTGTAGAATCGTCGTCAATGGCCTCATTGACAACATCCCAGGCATATATTTTTCCTTTATATCGCCCAACTACGGCATCAATATGTGCCTTCAATCGTTGTAGCAATACTATTTTATTTACTTCTTTTCTCTCTTTATCTGTGAAAAACCATGAGGGTGCCTGTTCGTGCCAGCATAAATTATGGCCACGTACTTTGATGTTATTTTGCGCTGCAAAGCTGATAATCGAATCGGCTTCCCGCCAATTAAATTTCCCTTCTATAGGTTGCATCGACTCCATTTTCATGTCGTTTTCTGCTGTAATGCTGTTAAAATGTTTTTTAATCAACGCGCTTTCCTCTCCGCTCAGGTTTCTTTTGCCAACGGCAACACCAATCGGGAAGTAATCTTTGTAAAAATCTTTTAAACCCCTGCTATCTGTTTGATTACTGGAAAGCGATTGCCCCGTTTTACATCCTTCGAAGCCCAGTACAAAGAATAGAAATAGGATATAAGTAGAAAATATATTTTTGGCACTCATTGTATCTTGATCAGTTTGGAAAAGTATAGGCTATTTGATTATTTTTTGCCAAGTAAGCTCAGCATCTTTTCTCCATATCTTTTGCCTAACATACGGTAGCCTTCGGCAGAAAAATGTAGATTGTCCGGTCCATCAGGACAGCCCGCAGAAGAAATAACATGTGCATTGGGGATGGTTTGCGGTAAAGTTGCAATAATAGCGTTCATGCTGGCACAAACTCCGCCCTGATCGGCGTTTACCACTTCTCCGGCTAGTAACGGCGTATTTTTAGCTTCTAATTTTAGGTCTTTCAATAAGTTTTCATACACGCCCTTTACTTTTTCTGGCCACGCTTTATCGCCGGTGTTTGACTCTCCCTGATGCAACAATATCCCTTTGATTATGCCACTTTGCTGTGCAATTTTAGCCATCTCTACCATCCGGGCATATGGGTTTCCCTCGTATTCAGCTAACATACCCTTCATCCAATCTGGCGCTGTTGTGGTGTAGGATTGGTAATTTTCTTTGTCGAACAGTTCAATTTTACATCCGCCTACGGCGACATTGATTACACCGATTTTAATATTTTTGGGCAGGTTGGCAACAAGTGTCCGGCCGAAATAATCTACTGGGCCCAGTCCCGTTTTACATCGTGTTAGCGGCGGAACAGCAGTATACCAGTTACCTTTTGTACGGTTTAAGTTATCGCAATTAACGGCTTCCAACAGGCGAAACCGTTGGTCAACTGCTGTAGTATCTTGTGTTTCAAATTTGGCAGCTCCTTCCATGTTCGATTGTCCGAAACACAGAAATATATAAAAATTCGAATCCTGTGAAAATGAGGGAATACTGATCAGCAATAAAGCTGCACAAGTAAAGATGGCACGTAGTTTAGTCATATTTGGTTATAGTTGATCGTAATTGATGTATACTGATGATTTAGCAGTACATATTGCCTTTAATCATCAAATGCTTGTTTGTTTAAAACTTTGTAACCTCGTAGTATGCTTTTTTGGGTTTTAAATCGGCATCAAATAGTAATGGAAAGTTTTTCCTACCTCTGGCATCGAGCCAGCTATAACGGTCGGAGAGGTTCCAAAAGGTAACACCCGTAATGTTCTTTTTATATTTTCTGAACACCTCAAAAACCATCTTATATTTTTCCAATTGCTGCTGTTCCATTTCTGGTGTAAAAACAGCTGTATTAGCGCCTTTTTCACCTGTAACCATCTGGCCGCCCTGTCTTCCCGAATACACGGAAACATCTAACTCGGTAAATTGGATCTGAAGACCAAGTGATGAAAACAATTCAATAGATTTTTCAAGTTCGGAGCGGGTAGGGTTACTGATAGACCAATGCGCCTGTAATCCAACGCCATGAATGGGAACTCCTTTGGCTAATAGCTTTTTAAGCATCCGATATATCTTGTCCCGTTTTATAGGATTTTCCGTATTGTAATCGTTATAAAACAACAATGCTTTTGGATCTGCCACATGTGCATTCCTAAATGCTTGTTCAATAAAATCCTCTCCTGCAATGTTATACAGCTGAGATTTCCGGAAAGTGCTGGTATCATCTGCAATCACCTCATTTACTACATCCCAAGCGTAAATTTTCCCACGGTACCGGGATACAACGGTGTTAATATGGTTTTTGATCCTGGAAAGCAACACATCTTTAGTTACCTGGTTTCCTGTAGAGTCTTTAAATAGCCATCTTGGTGTTTGGGCATACCAGACTAAGCAGTGACCCCTTACTTTTATCTTATTCTGTAATCCAAATTGAACAATTGAATCTGCAATTTTCCAGAAAAATCTATTTTCAAAGGGATGTATTGGACCCATTTTCATTGCATTTTCTGCCGTGATACTATTAAAATGTGTTAAGATCAGCGACTTTTCTTGATTATGGAGGTCGCTCGGCTTAACGGCAACACCTATGGGGAAATAATTTTTATAGTAATCTTTAAGCCCGCTGGCTCTTTTGTATGCACTTAAGGTCAGGATCCCTAAGAAAAGGAATAGAAGAATCGCTAATAATTTATTCGGCTTTCGGCTCATAATCTGGTTTGATGATCAGTAGGCTAAATTATTCGGATTGTGGCTATGGGAATAGTTT
>NZ_JBFTRT010000084.1:0-11780 GCF_056399685.1 Pedobacter sp. 01N416 | reverse complement strand
CATTAGGAGACCTCACAATGCAATCTTCGCCTGATAACGATTTGATCGACAGTCTTATGACTTTACCATCTTTCCACTGCAGATCTGTAATTTCGAAGTTCCCTCTTGCTCTTAAACCCTGAATACTTCCTGTTGACCATTGATCGGGCAGGGCAGGTAAAAATTGCAATTCACCARCCTGGCTTTGTAAGAGCATTTCTGAAACGCCCGCAGTATAACCAAAATTTCCATCAATCTGGAACGGTGGATGTGCACAGAAAAGATTGGTGTAAATGCCGCCACCTTTGTTGTAATCGGTACCTGAGCCACCTACTGGTGTAATGAAGTTCTGTAATATTTTGTAGGCATGATTTCCATCCTGTAGTCTGGCCCAAAAGTTAATCTTCCAGGCCATAGACCATCCTGTCGATTCGTCGCCACGTGCAGTTAAAGTTACCCTCGCGGCTTTGGCAAGTTCTGGTGTTTTAATGGTGCTGATTTCTCTCCCTGGATGCAGACCAAACAGATGAGAAATGTGTCTATGTTGATCTTTGGGATCATCACGGTCGGTTTCCCATTCCTGCAATTGCCCCCATTTGCCAATTTTAGGCTTTAATAAGTGTGCTTTAAGGTCTGCAATGTGTTTTTTGTAATCACCATCAATGCCTAAAATTTCGGCTGCTTCTATATAATTGGTGAAGAGATCGTATACAATTTGCTGATCGTGCGTTACGCCATCTTCAGTTGGCCCATGCTCTGGCGACCAGCCCAATGGCGATACCAAAGTCCCATCTGGTCTTCTTTTCAAGTGGTCGTCCCAAAACTCCGATATCTCCTTTATAATTGGGTAAGCAAAATTCTTTAGATAATCCTTGTCTTTTGTAAAAGCATAGTGCTCCCAAAGTGCTTGTGCATACCACGCGCTACCAGGCGTGTTCCATAAAAAACTCATTCCGCCGAAAATATTATTTTCAGTTTTTACGGTCCAGCCACGGGTATTCGGATATTGTTTGCGTGTGGCAACAGCACTCACTTCCCGCATGCTGTTAATGTAATCGAGGTATGGGAGCTGACATTCAGAAAGATTGGTCGGCCCTGCCAGCCAATAATTCATCTGGATATTGATGTTAGAATGATAATCGCTGCCCCATGGCGGAGTATTGCTTTCGTTCCAGAGACCCTGTAGGTTGGCCGGTAAACCGCCCAGTCTTGATGAACTGATCAAGAGGTATCTTCCGTATTGAAAAATCAACGCTTCTAAGGCTGGATCAGGAGTCTTTTTATAATTGATTAGCCTTTGATAAGTTGGTAAACTGTTGTTTTTAATATCATGCTCACCTAAATTAATAGCCAAACGGTTAAATAATTGCTGGTAATCCTGAATATGTGCTTTTAACAGATTTGAATATGATTTTGTACTTGCTTGTTTCAGGATGCGGTCTATCTTTGAAGCCGGTTCTTCTCCTTTCCAGTTATCGCTACGTTTATTGCTATAATTCGTAGCAGCGGTAAAGAGGATGGTTATGGCATCGGCATTTGCTATTTTTAATTTTTCGCCATCATCGTCTTTAACTGCATGGCTGCTGCCATTTTCGATTTTAACCAAGGCAGTGGCCTGATAAGGCATTCCGTTGGATAACTTGCCAGTAAACTGGATGGTATTTCCGTTTACTGTTACATTGCCCTGATGTGCGTTTTTAAGCCTAACCGTGCCTGAGTATGATTTTTTCTGATCAGCAGTTAACCTTAAAACCATTACTTTATCCGGAAAGCTGCAAAAATATTCACGTTTATAGGTGGTCCCATTTTGAGTGTAATTGATGGAATGGACCGCATCCGTTAGATTTAATTTCCGTGTATAATTGCTGAAATTTTGTTCTTTATTATCGAAATCAATAAATATATCGCCAAAAGCCTGGTACATACCGCGATCATTTTCATCTCCGGTCCAGAGCGTATTATCATTAAACTGAATATGTTCGTGATTTACATTGCCGAAAATCATACCACCAATGCGACCATTACCAATGGGGTAGGCTTCTGTCATCCAGTTCTTTGCAGGTTTATCGTCCCAAAGCAATAAAGATGGTTTTTCTTTCTGTTGAGCGAAAACAGGCGTGAAAAAGCTAAAGGCTGAAAATGAGATTAGCGTGCAGAGAATAGCTTGCTTGCAATTAAAAAACATGTTGGTTATTTGATTAGTGTGTAATCAAATATATAGATAATCAAACGATTGCGCTGCCCGCTAAGTAGATGAATATATATCGATTATTGGCATACTATTCAATTATTTAAGCATGCGATAATTTGCACTAGCGAAATTTTAGTTGGTAACTATTATGATATTTTAGAATGGATTTTAATAGATTTTCTATATTTGATACGACACACTAAAACGTTTTATGTAAAATGAAATCGCTAACCAAATTGCTAACCTTAATCTTGGTTTTGAGCCTTACGCGCATATATACCGCTCAAAGTCAATCCAAAACAGCTTTTACCAAGTATGTAAATACTTTTATCGGCACAGCGCCCTTAACCGATTCTAAAATTTTAGGTTATGAGTTGCCACAGGGTTGGCGATCGTGGGCGGGTTTAACTTTTCCAGGTAGCTCATTACCCAATGCTATGGTGCAGTTAAGTCCGATTACCGAATTTGGATCTGGTGCAGGTTACGAATATGAAGATGATACTATTTATGGCTTTGCGCACACCAATAAAGGGCACTGGAACCTGTGCAACATTCCAATTCTACCACTATCTAATGCTAACGGTAAATTCGGATCGAAATTTTCGCACAAAAATGAAAGTTCGGCACCAGGTTTTTACCAGGTTTATCTCAATGATTATAAGATAAATGTAAAGCTTACTTCAACTTTGAGGTGTGGATTTCATCAATATGACTATAAGAATACCACTAACAGACAGATTCTTTTCGACATGGGAAAGGCCAATAGCAGGGTTTCTACATGGAATATCGAGCAAGTTAGTACTTCTGCTATACAGGGATTCCAAGGTGGAGAAAATGTATATTTCTATGCAACGGTAAATGCCAAGATCGAAAAACTTGATCAGACTGATGTAGGTAAACGCTCAGGCTATGCGATTATGCACCTGGCTGATGGCGGTTCAGCGCCTGTGGAACTTAAAATCGGCTTATCGTTTGTAAGTACGGCTAATGCCAAAGAAAACCTGGAACGAGAGATTGGCAACAAGACTTTTCAGGAGACTCGCAATGAAGCGACTGCAAAATGGGAAACGCTTTTATCTACCATACAGGTAAAGGGTGGTACCGAAAAGCAGAAGCAAATGTTATATTCTTGTTTGTACCGGTCTTTTTTATGGCCGGCTTTGCGGAGTGATGTAAACGGCGAATTTAAGGATGCTAAGCACAACGTTGTAAAGGGTAATTTCAACTATTATACCGAACCTTCCCTTTGGGATACTTATCGCAATAAGGATGTACTGCTGGGTTTAATTACGCCTAAGGTTACCCTGGATGTAATTAAATCGATGAAAGAGGTTGGCGATAAAACAGGTTTCATCCCAACGTTTTTTCATGGCGACCATGGCGCATCTTCTATTGCAGGCGCTTATTTGAGGGGAATAGATGATTTCGATATCAGGGGGACATATCAAATTTTATTACGTAATGCCAATGTAGATGGTGGCGCCCGTCCATTTGTGAAAGAATATATCGAGAAGGGTTATATCTCAGACCCTGATGTTAAAAATCCACATGTCGAAACCAAAGCCAAGGCGGGTGTTTCTAAAACACTGGAATACGCTTACGATGATTATTCGCTGGCCCAAATCGCTAAAAAACTGGGTGATAGCAGCAATTACCGCACCTTGATGGCGAGATCGAAAAACTATAAAAACATGTTTGATCCTGGTACGCGCTTTATGAGGGGCAGATTAGAGAATGGCGATTGGATCAAACCTTTTAATCCACAATACCCTTATTACGAATATATGTACAGGGAAGCCAACGCCTGGCAGGTTTCGTTTTATGCGCCTCATGATATGAAAGGTTTAATCAAACTATATGGTGGTGCAAAAGGGTTCGAATCTAAGCTAGATTCCCTGTTTACTGTGCCCTGGAACCCGAAATATATTGCAAGAAATGTAGAAACCATGATTGGTCAATACTGCCAGGGAAATCAGCCCGATCATGAAGCTCCTTTTGCTTATACATTTATCGGGAAGCCAGAAAAATCACAAAAAATTATTGATAAAATCTTAAATGAGCTATATGGTATAGGGAGCGATGGTTTGGCGCTTTCAGGGATGGATGATGCTGGTGAAATGTCGGCCTGGTATGTATTCAGTTCTTTAGGTTTGTATCCATTCTCCGCAACAGATGCCGAATATTTGGTTACGGCTCCACTTTTTGATGAGGTAAAATGGAAAACCAGTACAGGAAAATTGTTAACAATAACTAAACCTGGAAAGGGAAGGGGAATCACCAACATTAAAGTTAACGGGAAAGCAAATAACGGATATTTCATCTCCCACGATCTGTTTAAAAACGGCGGTAAGGTAGAAATTGGTACACGATAAGTTTATTTAAGCAACTATTTGTTTATTTGAAGAAAGAAAATATGGCTAGCAAAGCGTTCTCCTAAATAGGAAGCCGCTTTTTTGTTAAAACAAATTTCTAATACAAACAACCCTATCAATAAAAGCAGATTTGGTATCATAAAATTCTTAAATTAGAGCGTGTTAGAATTACTGAATGCTTAATCTGCTTTATTCAAGATTGTAAGAAAATAATAGCTTAATAGCGAGCCAATTATACAAAAGCAAGTTCTTGATTATCTTTTGATTGTAATCGATTCAGTGCTTCATTTATTCCTACTTCCTTGATCAAACCTTTTAATGAAATGTCTTCATCTATCAAACTCCAGCGGAGGCCAATACCATTACCTCTTATTTCAACTGTTTCTAACTCTTTCTTCTTGGCATTTTTTATTCTAGGGAAATGCTTTAATGCAACTTTAATTACCGCACTATTTGTCAAAAGCAAAACAATTAGGTTTAATTCTTTGCTAATGATAAATTGTTGAATGCGAATTCCTTTTTCAAAGATCAACTTATCAAACGGATCTGAAGACCTTTTATTTACAATACTGTCTGTATTTTTATTTTTATTTTTTGAAGTGTTCATTCCAGCTTTTAATTATTCCATCACATGTTCTTTTACTAATCCCATAATTTCTTCACGTTCACGAGGCTTGAAACCGTATACATATTGTTCTAAAATTGGATTCATCCAAATCTTGGCCTCTGCGTCACCTTTTTCTACATGTACGTGTATTGGCTCATTATTTTCATTACTGTAAAAAAAGAATCTGTATCCGAAGATTTCAAAGACTGTAGGCATATAACAAAAATATGGTTATTTTAGTTATTAACCAAGCAAGCTATTACATGGTAAGCTCTAGCTTACCGAAAAGGTTTGATGTAAAACGGTGTTTATTCAATTACAATAAATTTTAATATTTTAGTATAAAATATTGTCTGAAGCTCAGATTTGTTGATTCAAATATTTATTAATTTTAATTGCATGGCAAGATATACTGTAACACAAAGAAGCAGGTACCCTCTTGTTTTTATTGAGATAGCTGGCATCTCTATATTTTTGGCCTRTTGGCTATGTAAACATTATGGTTGGGATTGGATTATGGGCATTGCCATTTTCTTGACTTGTATTGTCGCTATTGGAATGCTATTTTTTCGATTCAAAGTTTTCCGTTATATTTTTTCGATTGTTTTTTCATTGGCTTGGGGATTTTTGGCCTTTATATTCGCTTCTAGTGTAAGCAAATCTGACTTAAGTCATTGGATAGCGCTCATCTTTGTGTTCATTATAAGCCTTTTTATCCATCGTAGCTATTTCTATATCGAAACAGGCAGTGAAAGAATAGACTTTAGAGCTTAGTGATCCGTACGTATCGATCTTTTCCAAAGCTTCCCTGGTATTTGGTTTGAGGGGTTGATTAAATTTACTTACATTTACGAAGAGAATGGATGATGTCTTATTGTTTTTCTGCTGTTCTACATTATATCTGATTTTCTAAATTTAAGCCATCTGGTCATTCCATTACCTATAACATGATAATAAACGCAGACGAACCTCGATATTCAATTGCTGATCCTTACCCATGGTATAAATGGGTTCAACAGGAAAAACCTGTTTTTAGAACGTCCGAAGGTATGTGGATGATCACAGGCTATGAGGATGCAATGATGTTATTAAGTGATCCCCGCTGTTCGCATTGGGGGCAGGACAGCAGAACTTTTCAGTATTTGAGTCCGGTTGAAAAAGCCATTGCGCAAACATTACATGCGCTGGCACCCGGTAATACGCCTGCATTTCGCAAGCAGATCATGCACCAGCTTGCTGCCAGAACGCTCCAAGTCGATGAAGATGACATGAAGCGACAGGCAGATGAAATTTTCGATGCGCTTCGTTTTTCCTCCCGTATGGAATTCATGAGTGATTATGCCCATCCATTTACATTCGGAACGATTTGCCGGGTAATGGGGATGCCACAAGAAGAGGTGGATGCGTTTTCCCAAATAGTGAGTCGCTTGCAAGGGGGATACCTGAGTTTTATTGATGAAAAATCATGGATAAATGGTGGGGACGAACAAAAAAAAACATTCATCGACACGCTGCGAAGGCTGATCGGGTTGAAACGGCAAACACCTGGTAAGGATTTGTGCAGTGCTATCCTCACCGTTGTGCCAGCTGATGACCGGAATGATTCTTATATAATTTCACTGATGGTGTTACTTTTTTATGCCGGCCATCAGAATATGATGAATTTTATGGGAAATGCTTTGGTAGCATTACAAGACAGAACTGAAGACCAGTCAATGCTTCGCGAAAGCTTGCCGTTTGCGATAAATAGCGTGGATGAATTGATCCGTTATGATTCTCCGCTACAATCCGTTTTGCTAATTACTCAGGAACCGATACATCTTCACGGCACTACTATTCCTGCCGGTAGCCAATTGCTCATTAGCATAGGTGCGGCAAACAGGGATCCTGCAAAATTTGACAACCCGGATCAATTAATATTGACCAGAAGACCAAACCATCTTGGTTTTGGCGCGGGTGCTTTTAGGTGTATAGGCGCGAGACTTGCGCAAATTCAGGGCGGTATTGGCCTGCACCGTTTTTTTGCGCATGTGCGCACTTACGCTCCTGTTGCTGATCATATAAGCTGGAGTCATTTCAGCGTTCAAAGAGGGCCATCTTCTATTTTATTGGATATAAACTGGAATCATGAAAAATGAATTGGCCACTGCGGGTGGTTTTATTGAGAGGTACGATCACATGATCCTGTCTGAAACCATGAAAGCCATGTATGGCAATTCAGGTTTTTATAATGTAGGCGATTGGACCAACAATCATGCGACCCTGGAAGCTGCATGCGAGGCGCTCGTCATAAAACATCTTGATCAGGTAGCAATGCAGCAGGATCCCATTAGGATATTGGATGCGGGATGCGGACTGGGAACGGGTTCCAGTGTCATTGCCCGACGGTTCAGTAACGCGCACGTTGTTGGTATCAATATTTCTGAAAAGCAGATTTCGTTTGYACAGGAAGTTCATGCTGGTATTGATTTCCAGGTGATGGATGCTACACGAATGGAATTCCCGGACGAATATTTTGATTTAATCGTCAGTGTTGAAGCTGCATTTCATTTTGATACCCGAAAAGATTTTCTTGATTGCGCTTACAGAAAACTTCGTCCAGGCGGTCAACTTATTTTTTCGGACATGTTGTTGAACAATACCGATTGGGTTGGAAACTGGTCTGTGCCGGCTGCAAACCTGATTACTGATATAAATAATTATACGAAACTATGCATCGGCGCTGGCTTTCAGCTACTCCAATGCATCGATATCAAGCATTTTTCCATAAAGGGATTTTGCAATTATCTCCGTACTTCAATGCAGCTGACAGATCTCGCCGATGGGCTTGAAGACTCGGTTATTGCCTACCTGCTAACGAGTTTGAAGAAACAATAATCATAAAAAAAATGATGGTCGTTATGGGCACAATTAAACGACAAATTGTTTGATATTCCGACGATGCATTCATCAACCTGGATACCAGACTATTTAAGAATGTCTGGCTGCTTGGGTTAACTAAGCATAGCCCGTACATAATCGTTCAGGAAGATTGTTGGGATCCTGTTTGGTCTTAAAGCTTTCGAATGCGTTTACCCGGCCATTTTGTTGGTTTCTGCGCTTCGCGAGCTCCTTCAGAAAGCCAGCGTTGAATGGGGGCTTAATAAGACATTTTTGTGAAATGGCTATACGATGATAATGTTGAAACTTAGCGCAATACGCTCGCTTGATGAAAGATTCTGGCCTACTGAATGCGGTATTTTGCTGTTAAACAAAATAAGACGCCGATCCTTCGGTGCATACCTTACCGTATTGAAGTTTTCGGGTTTTGTACGGGCTGATGCCCATAAATTGTCCGATAGCTCTTCAAACGAAAGATCACCGCAGTTCGGGGCCGTCCTGATGTAATAAACACCACTGATGTAAGATCCGTCATGTGTGTGCATACGTTCATAATTTCCGGGGGAGGAAATACTGACCCATGAATCGGAGATGGCGTACTTGTTGCCCGGCCGGGTTTCCAGGATATCAAGATATTGGCTGATCTCATTAATCAGTCCATTGTGCAAAACACTAAATTCGCTGCGCGCAAAAATGTCTGGGACAGAACCGTATGTAGTGTACAGGTTGGACCTTGTAGACAATGGAAACTCCTGCCTTAGCGAATGAGCGGCTTCGACCAGTCGCTCATTCGCATCTTCACTGATGAGTTCATCCTTATAATAAAATGCTTTGGGAAAGAAATATTCTATAGGCATATACAAGTCAGTTAATTATTCGTGCATTAATGAAAAATAACGTTATGTCAGCTGTTAAATCTTCAAAGGCAATTTTCAATAAGGTGCTCAATATCTGATCCGGTTTGAAACCTGCAATCCTCCAATTGATCCGCTGAGTGCCGAGCTAAATACGACCTGGCCAAGACCAGCATCCCAGTTATTGCCAAATGCCAGGTTACTGATGGTATTGTTGGAAATTCCAATTGCCTCGCTCTTGATTATCCCGGTTCCAATTCCCTTGGCCAAAGCTCCCCATCCGGCTGCTACAGGCCCATTAACAGCCAACCCTGCAAGCGCTGCGCCTTTCTCGGTAACCCATGCTCCTGCCTTTACAGCTGTTGCCATTCCAGGCTGACCGAAAACTTCTAACACTCCTGCGGCAGCGCGCGCTGTAGCCGTAAATTCTGTAAGTGCTACCTGGGCTGATTTTGCTGCAATACCCAAACCAGCTCCAAAACCTCCGCTTAATGCGCCAGTAAGCGCACCAATGCCCATCTGGATACCATAATCTTTCCAGCTAAAATCATCGAAGTGAAAAGCCGAATAGGTAATCGAACTCACACCGGCTCCGTAGAAAAAGCCGGAAAGTGCCGCCATTCCAACGGAAGCTGGTGTGCCCAATCCAACCGTAAGTACATCGATAACAGCAGCCGCCACGTCGATAACAACACCTACTAGGATTTCTACAGCTCCAATAACTATTCCTCCGATGGCACTGAAGAAACTACCGATAGAGAACATACCGGTTGGATCAATAAACAACACCGGATTGTTGGATGCGTAGATATAAGGACTGAAATACTGGCGACCAGGGTCGGTTGCTATAAACCTTCCGATGGCAGCACTGTAGAAACGGGCCCTGTAGTTGTACAATCCTATTTCCGAATCAAATTCCTGACCGGTGTACAGATAAGACAGGAACCCGGGACTCGGCTCATTGACATTCGACAAAGCGCCAAATGTGAGGTATTCGTATGAGGCAACCACATTGCCAGTGAGATCGATAACCGCCCTCGCAGACCCAAGATGATCTTTTAGGATATGATACAGATCAAGAGTAGTACCGTCAAACTTTCGCATAGCGATAAGTCCACCAGGACCATAGACATAGTTCACAGAGGACCTTGTTTTTCCATCTGCACTGATAAAGATCTCCTGTAATGGCATTGCGCTCGTACCCCGGACATATAATTTTGTGCCGGCAGGCGTAGATCCTCCCGTAACGGTTTTTAGCAATCGTTCGTTACGGCAACCGTAAGTGAAATTCAACGTGGCACCACCCTGTGTGGTATCTGCAATACTTACAGCCAGCATAGTAGCAGGGTCGTAAGTAAAGCCCAGGGCAAATGGTTTGCTGATCTTTGAATCAGCTGTGGTCATTAAAATGGCGTTCCCGTTATGGTTATAGCCAAACTGTGCGATCACCTGTGAGTTATTGACGTCACTAATGGTGTTTACCTGTTGGCTACCTTGGTTATAGGCGTAGGCACACGAGATACTACTGCCCGAAAAGTTCTGTATGTTGCCGTTTGAATCATAACTTACATCAGGTGCCGCGGATGGGCTGGCTGGTGGGTTTGTCAGGGCTTTCGCGTTCTGTAGCTGGCCAATGGAGTCGTAGGCATACTGTAGCTGGTCATTGGCCTGGCCACTAACCTGGGCTGCAGAAGAAGCAATGGTGCCATCAAAATATCCTGCGCCGCCATAGCCTCCCGATGTATAAGTAAGGGTTTCCTGGAAAAGGCTTGAGCCTGCCTGGTTCTGATTATTGATGTTCAGCAACCAGTTTGGTGCATTGAAACCATAGGTCTGTTTGATAGTTGCATTTGCGAGCGCCAAATGATTTTCCAAAGGTGTACCCGTTGCATCATAGCTGAAATTTCCGATCGTACTGGTTCCCGATTGGCCCGGTGTCTGAGATGATATCTCGTCTGTAATGCCGGTAATCTGGTTCAATGAATTTAGCTGGTAAAATATAGAATAGTCATAGGTTTCATTCGGATATTGAATTTGGGTAATGGTGCCAAAATCATTGTATTCGTAATTAACAACCCGGTCGTTACCGCTATCAAAAGAATTCACGGTCAGGGTGTCGGAAATTACATTGCCAAAAATATCGTAAGCGAGGTTTTCCGTTACATCTGCGGTTCCGGTAGTACCATTATTGGCTTGCATGGAAGAAATTCTGCCGATTGCATTTGAACCAATACCACCTCCATCATACACGTTCTTTTGTCTCCAGGTCGGCGTATTCTGTGGCCAGAGTGGGTTAGTATTGGCATATTGCTGCAACTGCTGTTGGTTCCAGGTTCCCGCAATGTAGCCGGTTTCAACAGGGCGGGAGAGGAGATCATACTTTATATAAATGAAATTTCCGTCTGCTGCTCCCTGCGGATCCTGTTTAAAGCGAATATTCCCAGCCTGGTCATAGATAAATGTAGCTGGCGCATTCGTTCCTTGCTGCAGTGTGAGTAGCTGGTTTAAATAATCGAAAGTCTGTAGTGTCACCCAATCGTTCTGCACAGAATTGGCAGGTGGGTTGAAATAGTTTGGAGAGCGGACGATTGTTGGGTTGCCAGCATCATCAAAGCCGGTTTCATTTTTGATTTCGGTGCCGTTAGCAGACACATTTTGGATCACCTGATCAAGCAATGTGCTTACCTCGTAGAAGACGTTGCCGTTGGGATTCGTTGTTGTCTTTTTCGAATAAATCATAACTCCCGGCTGGCCAGCTACAGCACTATAACTCGTATAGGTGCATTTGCCACCATTTACGCTGAAATCTTCGCCAGGCACACTTTCCTGGACTACTCGGGCAAGTGGAGATGTTTCAAATGTTTGCCTTGCAAATGGATAACCATTATCAGCAGGGT
>NZ_JBFTRT010000083.1:0-20209 GCF_056399685.1 Pedobacter sp. 01N416 | reverse complement strand
GCATTTTTTGGATCTGGTTAAAAAATCCAGGCGCGGAAAGCTCAAAATTTACATCGGCATGAGTGCCGGTGTGGGTAAAACATACCGTATGCTCCAGGAATCGCATGCCTTGCTGCGGAATGGGGTAGACATTTGTATCGGCTATGTTGAAACCCACAAAAGAGCAGAAACAGAAGCCCTTGTTGCGGGCCTTCCCATTATTCCGCGAAGGAAAATTTTCTATCGTGGCAAAGAAATCGAAGAGATGGACCTGAAAGGAATTATGAATCGCCATCCTGAGATTGTTATTGTAGATGAACTTGCACATACCAATGCCGAGGGCAGTAAGAATACCAAACGCTGGCAAGATGTTTTCGACCTGCTCGAAGCAGGGATCAGTGTGATCTCGGCCGTAAATATTCAGCACCTGGAAAGCATTAATGAGGAAATTGAGCAGATTACAGGCATCGCTGTTACCGAACGTATCCCGGATAAGATATTGGAGATAGCCGATGAAATCGTGAACATCGACCTTACCGCTGACGAATTGGTTACCCGCCTTAAAGAAGGCAAAATTTACGATCAATCAAAAATTGAAAGAGCACTTGGCAATTTTTTTCAGTCCGATAAAATTCTTCAGCTGCGCGAACTGGCCTTAAAAGAGGTGGTGCACCAGGTAGAACGGAAAATCCAGACCGAAATCCCAAAATCAATTAAACTTCGGCCTGAACGTTTTTTAGCCTGTATTTCTTCTAATGCCGAAACCGCAGGGGTAGTGATCCGGAAAACAGCAAGATTAGCTTCCTATTACCGATCGCCATGGATTGTGTTGTATGTGCAGAGCGATAGTGAAAGCATGGAACGTATTAAACTCGATAAGCAGCGCCATCTGATTAACCATTTTAAACTGGCTACCGAGCTTGGGGCCGAAGTGATCAAAGTAAAGAGTAATGCGATAACCAAAACCATCATCGATATTGCAAACGAGAAAGAAATTACCACCATTTGCATCGGAAAACCCCATCTAAATATTTTTCAGGTCATTCTGCGTACGGCGGTTTTTAATGGTTTGTTGAAGAATCTGGCGATGAAGGATATTGATTTGGTTATCCTATCGTAAATAACAATGGCTGGCCACATCATTCTCAAATAATCAAAACCATATCCCTTTATATCGGGTTAAAATAATAGGACCTATAGAAGCAATATGGAAAAAAAAGATACCAAAACACATTTGATTAACGAGATCACCACTACAGGATTACAAACTGCGGCTAAGAAATTGGGCGCTTCGGCAAGTAAAGCACAGATTAGAAAAGGTGTTTCTCAAAACATCAGTTTAATTGATAAATTATTACGCATCGCGCTGATTAAAAGTAAAGATTCGTCGAAAAGGGTACAGAGAGACATAGACTTTGTTGGCCTGGGAATTATTGCAGCACATACCTTTTACCGCGGCTTTAAAAAGAAAAAACGATTGTTGATTTTTGAAGGCGCTTTTCTTACGGCTGCACTTGGAGGGGTATTATTGGCCACGCAACTTAAAACATTAAAACGGCAAATTGCGTGATATTTTGGAGTTGCGGAAAGTCGTCATCTCGATCCGATAGCTATCGGATGAAACGTAATGAAATGGGGATCTGAATAGATTTAGCTTCGCAAAGCACTATTTGGTTTCCAGACTGCGTTACACGCTGATCGAAATGACGATTTCTTTATTGTGGTTTACACCAATACCGAACCACCATCTACCACAATTACTTGCCCTGTGCCGTATTGTTGTTTCATGGTGTATAAAAATGCCTGTGCAATATCGCCGGCTTCTCCAACGCGCTTTACAGGTAAACGTTCACCTACACCAACATAGAGGTTATTTCTATCCTCATCGCTCATGCTGTTCCATAAATTGGTTTTAACCACACCTGGTGATACCGAATTTATACGTACTGGTGCTAGTTCTACAGCCATTGCACGGGTAAAACCTTCCACGGCGCCACAAATACTGGCCGCTACGCCCCAGCCGGCACTTGGTCTTGGGCTGGCAATACCTCCTGTTAAATTAATAGAACCGCCTGCCTTAATTTTCTTTGCTGCATATTTAACTGCAGCAAAAGCCCCCCAATACCTTAATGTAAAAAACTGACGGGCATCATCCAGGTTAGTTTCATTAATCGTATTCAATACCATATTTTCGCCTGCTGTATATACCAGGTGATCGAAAGGTTCGACCGAATTAAAAAACTGTTTGATGTTTTCTTCTTTACTCAGATCTACGGCAAAGCCTTGGCAGTTTTCGGGTAAGGATTTTAATGCCTCATTAATCCTGTTTTCATTACCGGAAACAATTACCACTTTTGCACCATCGTGCGCTGCGGCCTGTGCTGTTGCAAAACCTAGGCCTGAGCTTCCTCCTAATACGATCACTGTTTTTCCTTTCAGTGTAAATTCATTTGCTTTTATTTTCATGATGTTGTAAATTGAAGTGCAAATTTTGAGATATCAACGACCAATTCACTTACCAATTGGTAAAAACGGTCTGAGCTTGTATTTTTTGTCCAACTCAATTCCATACCATATATAAATCCCAATGCCGAACAAACTTATCAGCTATCTGAAACTGTACCATCAAATTTCGGCAGCAGAAGAACAGTATATCGTGGAAGCCTTTAATCCCAAAATGTTTAAAGAAGGAGAAGCGCTCTCCCAGCCAGGCAGTATTAGTAAAGAACTTTTTTTTATTGTTGATGGTGTACTCCGGATCGTTATCCGAAATGAAAAGGGGAATGAAGTGACCCATTACTTTTTAAAGGAAAATCAGTTTTGTACGATATTGAATAGTTTCCATAAGCAGATACCAGCAGAAGAGTGTATACAAGCAGCCTGCAATTGTGAGGTTTTAGGTATTAGTAGAACAGCGCTTTTGAAACTTTACGAACAGGTACCATATCTTAAAACACTTATTGATCAGATTACACAACAAGCTTTAATAGACAAGATCAATATCCGAAATGCCTATTTAGGGCAGGATTCTGCCAATAGATACCGGTTGTTTGTTACCCGTCAGGCCGACATTGCCCTACGTATATCATTAACAGACGTAGCTTCTTATTTGGGCATCACACCACAATCTTTATCCAGGATCAGAAGGAAGATCAATAGCTAGTGGTTATCTTCACTTAAACGTTAATCAACTAACAGATCAGGGATACGTTTATGGATAAGAAAATATGTTTATTGGGAGATGATAAGGGAGGCTATTTTGGCATTTCTTGCTTTAAGCTGTTCCTGTTCAAAAGCAATACCCGATTATTGTAGTCTTGCCATTCATTTTAGCATATTCTTATGACACTTTTTATCCAAAAAATTGTTCAGTTTGTATAACCCTAGGGCAATAATTATTTTATCATAAACATTAATTTAAAAAGGAAAAATGGATTTACAGTTAAAGCATAAAACGGCTTTTATAAGCGGCTCTACCGCTGGGATCGGATTCGCAATTGCCGAAAGTTTATTAAAAGAAGGTGTAAAAGTAATTATCAATGGCCGGTCGCAAAGCAGTGTAGATGATGCAGTGAAATCGTTGCAAGGTATTGCTGGGAGCGAATTTATTTCAGGAATAGCTGCTGATTTTTCGAAAGCCGATGAAGTAAATGACCTGATCGATAAACTACCAGAGATAGATATTCTGATCAACAACGCAGGTATTTTCGAACCTAAAGCTTTTGAAGAGATCAGTGACGACGATTGGTTTAGGTTTTTCGAAGTTAACGTAATGAGTGGGATCAGGTTGTCGCGGCAGCTATTCCCCAAGATGTTAAAGAAAAATTGGGGCAGGATTATTTTTATCTCCAGCGAATCGGCCGTGTTTATCCCGGATGAAATGATCCACTATGGCATGACTAAAACTGCACAGCTGGCGGTTAGCCGTGGTTTGGCAGAATTAACCCAAGGTACCGGGGTAACCGTCAATTCAATTTTGCCAGGCCCTACCAAATCAAAAGGGGTAGGTGTTTTTATTGAAGATTTAGCTAAAAATGGAAACATCACTATTGCTGAGGTAGAAGCCGATTTCTTTAAGAACATGCGGCCCACTTCCTTACTGCAACGCTTTCTTGATGTGAGTGAAATTGCAAATGCGGTTACTTTTTATGTAAGTCCGTTAGCCTCCGGAACCAATGGGGCTGCCATTAGGGTGGAAGGCGGTTTAGTGAGATCAATATTGTAGCAGATTTAGGCGTTTATATTATGCTGGTGAACTTTTAACTTATCATTTTCAGCTGCTAAAAAAAGACTTCTAATAATATTGGGGAGCACTGAAATATTTTTTTTGCTGCACGTAGGGGTAAGTGTCGTGTTTGTTGTCTCATTTTAAAATCAGACAGAAATGGACACAACTTCGACAAAAATTAAAAACAGCTTGGCTACAAGCATTAACTTCAAAAAAGCATCTGGTGTTAAAGCATTAGGTTTAGCTATACTATTAAGCACAGGTTTAAATGGTTTTGCACAAGAAGGCAAAAAAGGGAAAGTAAATATTGGTTTTGTATACCCGGTAAGCACAAACGGAACCCATGCCTCGTTAGATACAAATGTATTTTCTTTAAACGCTTTGGTTGGTGTTTCGGCAGCAGAAAAAGGGCTGTCATTCGCAGGCCTTTCCAATATCGTGCGTAAAAATGCTAGTGGTACACAGTTCGCAGGTTTTTCTAACCACATTGGTGGCAAAGCAAGTGGGGCGCAGTTTGCAGGTTTTATCAATACTTATGGTGGAGGGAATGGGGCCGCTATTGCAGGTTTCGCCAATATCTCAAAAGAAAACAGTGGCGCGCAGGTAGCTGGTTTTATGAACTGGACTTCGAAAAATGTTTCCGCCGTGCAGGTTGCAGGTTTTATGAATAAGGCTGCCGATGTAAAAGGTTCACAAATTGCAGGTTTTATCAATGTGGCAAAGAAAGTGAAAGGCGTTCAGCTTGCTGGTTTTATTAACGTGGCCGATAGCAGTGATTATCCGATTGGGATTATCAATATTGTTAAAAATGGCGAGAAAAGCATTGCTTTAACTACCAACCAGAATTTAACGACCATGGCCACATTCAGATCGGGCGGGAAAGTATTATATGGTATTATCGGCGCTGGTTATAACTTTAAAAATAAAGATGAAGTTTATGCTTTCGAAGCAGGTTTAGGTGCTCACTTTTTTCAATCAGAACACTTTAGGCTAAATGCAGAACTTACCTCGGGTTCATTGCAAAACTTTAAACGTGGCAATTATTTCAAATCTACCTTTCAGTTACTGCCTTCGCTTAGGATAGGTCAGAATTTAGAAATTTTTGCAGGGCCATCGTTCAATTTTGTATCAACCAATACCGAAGAGGGAAAAACCCTACAGAAACACTACATAAAAAGCTGGGATAGAAAAGACAATACCCTACATGCCCTGTTTTTAGGTTATACAGGTGGTTTGGCCATTAGTTTTTAAAATGAATGATTGAATAATTAAATGATTGAATGAGTGAGTTTTGAATGAGGGAATGATTGAGTTTCGCATACCGTCCAACATACACTCAATCTCTCATTCAAAATTCAATAATTAATAAACCTATATATGATTGAATGAGTGAGTTTTGAATGAGGGAATGATTGAGTTTGCATACCTCCAACATACACTCAATCTCTCATTCAAAATTCAATAATTAATAAACCTATATATGATGAATGAGTGAGTTTTGAATAAGGGAATGATTGAGTTTGCATACCTCCAACATACACTCAATCTCTCATTCAAAATTCAATAATTAATAAACCTATATATGATGAATGAGTGAGTTTTGAGTGAGGGAATGATTGAGTTTTGCGTACATCCAACACTTACTCAATAAATCATTCAAGATTCAATAATTAATAAACATATATATTTGATTACAATTAAACCCGTGGAATTAACCGTAGTAGCTTCCAAAATCAGCCATCAATACCATGATGATACCGCATTTGAACATTTGTTCAAAACGCATTACAATGCACTGCACGCTTATGCTCAGGTGATTTTAAAAGATGAAGATGTTGCTGAAGAAATTGTACAGGGAATGTTCTTAAAGTTTTGGGAAAAAAGAGAAAACCTTAAAATACAATCTATAAAAGCATACCTCTACAAATGTGTTTACAACGATAGTTTAAACTACATTAAACAGGAGAAAACCAAAAGCAAATACCAGGAATTTACGGTACACACCATGAATACAGAACATGAACCTGCTGCTGCAAAATTCGAATTTACTGAACTACAGCAGCATTTAAGAGATGCCCTGAACCATTTACCAGAACAATGCCGCACCATTTTTCAAATGAGCAGGTTCGAAGAATTGAAATACCGCGAAATTGCCGATCATTTAGGTCTGTCAATCAAAACGGTAGAAAATCAAATGGGAAAGGCTTTAAGGATTTTAAGACTAAAACTTGCCGATTTCCTGGTGTTTATTTTACTCGGATTATGGTATTACAACGATTTTTTTAATTAGAAGAAAGCGCATGACTGATGAATTATTGATAAAGGTTCTTCTAAAAGAAAGTACTATAGAAGAAAACGAAAAGGTAGAAAAGTGGTTAAACGCTGCCGAAGCCAATAAAAAACATTTTACCCAGCTGGAAACCATCTGGCAGGTAAGCAACACCTTAAAAAACGATAACAAAAAGGATGAAGAACAGGCATGGACAAGTTTTAAGGCGAGAAGAGCAGATTTAAAACCGCAAGGTAACAACGTTAAGCGGTTAAATGTTGCTAAAGTTTGGCTAAAGATGGCTGCGGTATTGTTTATTGCCGTTGGGGGATGGATCGCATATAGTTTATACGGCCCCGGAAAATATACCGAACTCACGGCTACCTATCAGGTACGTACCGAAACCTTACCTGATGGATCGGCGCTTACCTTAAACAAGAATACCAAAATAAGCTATGCCACTAACTTTAAAAACAACAGAAAACTGAAGTTGGAGCAAGGTGACGTGTTTTTTGATGTAGCCAAAGATAAAACGCATCCTTTTGTAATCGATATCGAAAAGATAAGTGTAGAAGTAGTGGGTACGTCCTTCAATATCAGGCATATAAAAAAGGATACCGAAATTAACGTAGAAACCGGAATTGTGAAGGTTCGCCTGGCCAATGATGAAATTAAGCTTTATAAGGGTGAAAAAATCCACATCGACGGCAATACCCGTAAACTGGTAAAAGAACAAAGCACCGATCAGCTTTACAACTATTACAGAACCAGACTAATTCAGGGCAATAACCTTCCGTTATGGAAACTGGTTAACACTTTAAATGAAGCCTACGGAAGTAATATTATGTTAGATGATAAAGTTAAAGATTTAACCATTACCACCACTTTCAAAATGGATTCGTTAAATGATATTCTGATCGTTACCTGTGAAACTTTAAATTTAAACTTGACCCGTAATGGCAACGCCATTTTGTTGTCTGCTAAAAAATAATGAAGACAAGGCTAATTATTTTATTGCTCTTTATTTCGGGCTATTGTAGCGCACAGGTTGCCACAGTCGATTATAGAAGGAATTTATCAAAAGGAGTAAGCTTAAATGTTAAGCAGGAACGGGTTGGCAATGTTTTGCAGATGATATGCAAAGCTGGCGGATTCTATTTTTCTTATAATGGTGCACTGTTCCGACAGGATAGCCTGGTTAACCTGAATGTGAAGAATGTTCCGGTGCGCGAGGTTTTAGATCAGCTATTTGATGGTAAGGTAGATTATAAAGAAAATGCCGAATACATTATTCTTCGCTATGCCGTAAATCATTTAACAATAGAAGCAGAACACATTGCTAATGGCGACAATGAATATGCAATAAGCGGTTATGTAGTTGATACCCGAACAGGCAATAAAGTTAAACAGGCCAGTGTTTACGAAAAAAAACTGCTTCAGGCTGCACTTACAGATAACAATGGTTATTTTACATTGCGTTTTAGAGGCGAGCACAGTGGCGTAATTTTAACGGCGAGTAAAGAAACCTATCGCGATACAGCCTTGGTTTTCCTGGCTGACATCAATATAAAACCTGAGAAATACGAAGATCCGGACAAAGAGAAAGGCGCATTTTTTACCAACACATTTGGAGGGCGGGGCATATGGCGTTTTTTGCTTTCCTCAAAGCAACGCATCCAGAATCTTAATATTCCTGATTTTTTGGCACAGACACCATTTCAGGCATCGTTTACCCCTGGCTTAAGTTCGCATGGCAGCATGAGTTCTAGTGTAGTAAACAAGGCATCTTTAAATGTACTTGGTGGTTATACTGCCGGAACAAATGGCTTTGAAATAGCGGGTGCGTTTAATTTAACCAAAGGCGATATTAAAAAGATTCAGGTAGCGGGCGTGTTCAATGTAGTTGGCGGATCAGTAAAAGGCACGTTTTCAACTGGCTGTGGTAAATCTGGCCGATTCATCATCGGGTATCAGTATCGGGTTGATCAACCTATCCAATAATGGCTACCGCAAAATAACAGTATATAGCAACGAGGTAATCAATACCAACATCGCCTTTAAAACCGGAAATGCCAAATTATATACCTTATTAATTGCAGGTGAAAATTTTTCAGATACTGCCCAAACATTTACTTTTGGATTAGGCCTTGGTCATGATTTTATATTAAACAAACGTTTTGCTATCTCCGCCGAAGGAACCATTCAATCCATATATCCCGGCAATTTTGAAGAAGCAAACAACCTCTACAGGCTACAGGCAAACCTGCAGTTTAATGCTTTGTCGAGGCTTGCTTTTTTTGCAGGACCCGCGTATTCATATTACGTGAAGGGAGAAGCTATTCCTGGCGAAAATTATAAAAAGGAAGTGGCGCCCGCCTGGAGCCATCATTTTAAAAACGGTGCACAAGGTTGGCTAGGTTGGAATTTTGGCGTTATGGTTTCTCTATAGATCGTTTATTTTGCCAATTTTATGACTTCAATTAATTAAATGGCTATATTTGATTACCAATTTTAATCTTATGTTATTATTTGCGGTTCCGCTATATTTTATTGTCTTTTTTGGTTGGATCATTTACGCTTCCTTGATTAAGAAAAACTTGAAACAAAACATGCCAATGTTTTATTTTGGAGGTGTGTTTAGCTTGATCTGGATTGTGATTGTAACCATTGCCTATATTTAAGTACATCAATCATTATAAGGTCTGACTCCTGTTGCACCATCATTTTAAAACGCGGCACAAATTGGTTGCTTGAACTTAAGGCTTACTTTTTCATCGTAAACTTAGTATTCTACTGTCTTCGCTCTTGCATTGTCAGCCTTTTCTTTAATATTGATTACATACATTTTGTTTATGGCTTTGAAATTTATTATCCAGATAAAGAAGGAGAGCTGACGGCTCAAACTGAATAAGAATGATTTAAAATACGTTAAGATTTATGCCGACTTTATCGAAAATTAAAATAGTTGATGATATCTATCTAAGAGCTGAAATTGATAGCATTTACAAGAAAACAGATCAGATTTCTTTGGCAAAGTGGGCCATTAAGTGTGCAAAAAATGTATTAACCTGTGTAACGGATGAAAATATAGATTTATCCATTATTGAAATCGGGTTTGAAATAAATAAACGCTGGCAAGCTGGAAAAGCAAGTGTTCACGAGGTTAGACAAGCTGGTTTCAAAATTCATGAGCTTGCCAGGGTATGTAGTACAGAGGTGACGAAAAATGCCATTCGAACAGCCGGTCAGGCGGTAGGTGTTGGGCACATGAGGGAGCATGCTATGGTATGCGCTGATTACGCAATTAAAACTATTGGCCTAGCCTTCCATAAAGATTTAAATCGGATTAAAGCCGAACGTATCTGGCAATTGGAAATATTAAAGAAGATAATAGCCAAGGAAGGAGAAGAGCCTCAAACCGAATAAAAATGTTTTAATTAAGGTAATGATTTCTTTAAATCGGATCTAAAATTTTAAAAATAAATATGAATGGCGCAACAATTAGAAGTTTGGCAAAGAGGGCCACTGCCCGAAATTATCCCGATGTTACAGCCTGTAACACATGCCTTATTACAAGCAAGAGAAGAGATTAATGAGTATATGGTCGACTTCCCAATCGAACTGCTTTGGCAACGCCCAGCCGGAATGGCATCTACAGGTTTTCATATTCAGCATTTAAGTGGGGTGCTCGATCGGGTATTTACTTATGCCAGGGCAGAACGTCTTTCTGAATTTCAGTTTGCCCAGTTGGCTGAAGAGGGTAAAGATTCGGCAGCGGGATATACCGTGGCAGATCTTGTTAACCGTTTCAACAAACAGGTAGATCTTGCATTAGCGCAGATCAAAAGTACAGACGCAACCACATTGCCCGATTATAGAGGCGTAGGTCGCGCAGGACTCCCTTCAACTGTTATCGGCTTGTTGTTCCATGCGGCAGAGCATACCATGCGCCATGTAGGGCAATTGATGGTTACCGTAGCGGTAGTGAAGAATTATAAACAAGTTTAAAACCACCACTGCCATAGGGTTGTCACTCCGACTGCTAAATTTGCTGCATGTTTAAAATAATTGACGGATTATCTCTTCCGGAAAATTATTTTATTAATTGAGAAATAGTGGAAAACAAAGTAAAAGATATAGAAACTTTTTGTCCCGTCAACATCAAAGAATGGCGGGATTGGTTAGCCGCTCATCATGAGCTTAAATCGTCAGTTTGGCTTGTTTATGGCAAAAAGGGCTCTGGTTTGCCAAGCATTACCTGGAGCGAAGCTGTAGATGAGGCCCTTTGTTTCGGCTGGATAGACAGTATAAAAAAGCCCATAGATAAGGAGAGGTTTATGCAGTTTTTCTGTAAACGGAAAGCCAATAGCATTTGGTCGAAAATCAATAAGGAAAAGGTAAAGCGCCTGTTGGCACAAAAACTTATCGCAAAAGCAGGTTTAGAAACCATTAAAAAGGCAAAAAAAAATGGGTCGTGGACAGCTTTGGATGCAGTAGAAACACTTAAAATACCTAAAGATTTAGCTTTAGAATTTAAAAACAGTAAAGACGCAAAGTTTTTTTTTCTTGGCCTAAGTAAATCTGCTAAGAAAGCCATCTTACAATGGATCGTAATGGCAAAAAAAGCAGAAACCCGGCAAAACAGAATTCTTGAACTTGTAAAATCTTCATCAGAAAACGTATTGCCTAAGCAATTTCTCCGCTAAGGGGCGGTTTGATTAAGTTATGGAGAAAACAAAAACATTGTCATCCTGAGGGTTAATTTATTGTATAAAAATCAATATTAATGGCGTATATAATTGATTGTTTTTTACCCTACAGCTTATGCTTTCCTCGGCTCACCGCCGCCGATGGGCTCTTTCTTTTTGGTGTCAAAAAGACCAGCAGAGCTAGCTTGAATGCCGTTGAAAATATAAAGACCCATGAAAAAACAAAAAACACCGGCTGAAAATTTTTCTTTCGAAGCTAGTGGGTTGGCTTGGGTAGTGCGGCCCGAAAAATTTGTTAGGCCGGATTTAAGTAGAACGGGGATACAGTACTACGGCCTAGTTGGGCGGAAATATCAGCCGGTATAAGTCGCTCATATTTAAATGATTACAAAATAACGTCATTGATATCCTGTTGAAGGACAAATGCTTTTTTATTTTGGACTAGTAAAGGTCTTCGACAGGCTCAGACTGACAACACGTACGCTTAACATAATGATATTGCACTAAGGGGCAAGCCATCTAAATTAGCTGTTTAATTAAATACCCAACATTTTTAAAAATGGATATTACCAAAAGATTTGACCGGATATTACAGATATTTTTTCTATTGCAATCTAAATCTGTAGTAACTACTGAAGAATTACAAAAGCGGTTCGAAATCAGTATAAGAACGATCTACAGGGATTTAAAAGCCCTTGAGATTGCCGGTATTCCGATCGTAAATGAATCAGGATCTGGCTATTCGATTATGGAAGGGTTTAGGCTACAGCCCTCAAGGTTTAGTCAGGAAGAAATTCTCAGCTTAATGGTTGCCGAAAAAGTGATGCAGAAACATGAAACCGAGTTTATTAAAAAACATTTTGAGGTAGCACTTATCAAAATAAAAAGTTCTTTTCAGGTGCATCAAAAAAGAGATTTCCTGCATTTAGAAGACACAATACATCTTAAAAACGATTTTAAATCTAATGATTACCTGCCCAACATTATCGATGTTTTGCTCAATAGTACCTTAAAGAAAAAAATAACCCATATCAATTACCTCAAAGGCGGTGATATTCATCCGATAGGAAGATCAGTAGAGCCAATCGGCGTATTCTACGAACACAGTCTTTGGTATCTTTTAGCCTATTGCCATTTAAGGAAAGATTACCGCAATTTTAGGTTAGACAGGATTAAAAAAGTTCTGGTGCTTGAAGAAAATTTTACTATCGCACACCCGCCAATTAACGAATTCAGGGATAAAAGTCTATCTGAAAATGTGATGAAAGTTGAAATTAAGGTAGACCGGAAGTATGCACATTTTCTATATTGGGAACGGCAGATTTTCGGATTCACAGGCGAAGAAATTTCAGATGATTTTGTGGTCATGTATTTCGAATGCTCCCTTTCTGTTGTTTCTTTTATCCGCTGGTTTGTTAAATTTGTTGATGTTGCTGAAATTATAGAACCAACCCATTTAAACAATGAGCTGATTGAAATAATGGAAGCTGGTTTGAAGAGAATAAAGAACAAAGAGGTTGTATCATAAATAGAGAATTGTCATCCTGAGTGATAATTTATTTTATAAAACCGATATAAATAACAATGAATTTTGAGGAGATAAATGGTCTTAATTATCGTCATTTCGACCGTAGTGGAGAACCCGAAGGCTCTGCGAAGCAAAATCTTTAAACTTTTCGGTAACATAGTTCAAAGATCTCTCCGCTCCGCATTGCTTCGGTCGAGATGACGACCCTTATATTGGAATTTGCCAATAGTAGCCAATCGAGGGCACTGTTTAAATGTATCCCAAAGACGTTTCGACTAATTGTCCAGATTCAACTGACAAACACCAAAGGAAATTACAACTTATCATAAAACCTTTTTATTGTTTAATAACGGTCCCAGAAAAATGGAGGCTCAATGCCTAAAGCCCTTAAGTATACAAAGCCTTGCCCGCGGTGGTGTATTTCGTTATCAATGAAATACAATAGGTGGCTAATGATCGAAAACTCGTACTGCCCGAATAATTTAATTGTTTCATGAAGCTGATCTTCAGAGATTTGGTTAAAATATTCTACAATTTTTGGGGTATCCTCATCCCATTTTGTTAGTAGCTCTTCCTTGGTATTCAGCGGAAGATCATGACTAAAGGGAGCTGTTTCTCTGGTGACCATTTCTTTTAAACCAGGAACATTAATGGATAACAGCTCTTTAATTAATGAAGAAAAAGGCCTCATTCCACCGACCGAAAATTCGAACAAATCTTTTTCAGGAAATTTTTCAATGGTTTTTCTGGTTAGTTTTCTGTGACCTAACCAATGCTGTAATAATTCGCTTTTAGTAATCATAGTTGCTGACATCTTGTTATATTATTTAATAGAACAAAACTAAGACTGGCCTATGACAACAGTTTGTCAGTCGAAAAACGGGATATTATTTTTATTGAAAATTTATTTGTCTTGCAATACGCTAGCAGATAAATCTTGCATTTGGTTAATATGTTCCCGGTACATATTGCSCCAGTCAGACATTGCATCCAACATCGGTTTCATGGTACGGCCCAAATCGGTTAGGCGGTATTCTACCCTTGGCGGCACCTCTGGAAAAACAACACGGGTAATAATCTGGTCTTTCTCCAGTTCTCTTAACTGGGCCACCAACATCCGCTCTGATATGCCGATGATGTCCTTTTTAAGCTCGCCATAACGCATGGTACCATAAGAAAGGCGGCACAATATAGCGGGTTTCCACCTTCCACCGATTACCGCCAGCGATGAGGACATGCCACAGCTGTCGATCATCATTTTTTCGTTCAAAGCATTGGTTGATGTTTCTTTTCTCATTTCTTACTTTTTTGTTAGTACCTAACAATTTGTTGCTTACCTGCAAATGTAAAGTATCTCTTTTACTTTAGCATAAAATTTAAAAAATACAGATGAAAAAATTAACAGATAAAATTGCTTTGGTAACAGGAGGAAGCCGGGGCATAGGTGCAGCGATTGTAAAAAGATTAGCCGCCGAAGGTGCGAAAGTAGTATTTACTTATGCCAATTCACCAGAAAAAGCTTATGCCGTAGTGGCTGAAGTTGAAGCCGCGGGTGGCCTTGCTGTGGCAATAAAAGCAAGCAGTGCAGTACCAGCTGAAGTAACTGGCGCAGTGGCTAAAACAATAGCCGATTTTGGCCACATTGATATCCTGATCAACAATGCCGGTATTTACATTGGCAAAGCCTTTGAAGAACATACACTTGAAGACTATAAAGAAATTATGGCCGTTAATGTACAAGCAGTTTTTGTGGCCGCTTTGGCTGCGGCAAAAGGTATGCCTGAAGGTGGCCGGGTCATTACCATTGGCAGCAATATGGGTGATAATGCTGTTGGTCCTGAAACCACTTTGTATACCATGAGTAAATCGGCCCTTCAGGGTTTTACACGTGGTTTAGCACGCGATCTTGGTGCCCGAAAAATTACGGTAAACCTGATTCAGCCCGGACCAATCAATACCGATATGAATCCCGCAGATGCACCATTGGCTGATTTCTTGAGAACCCGTATGGCTTTGCCAGATTATGGTACGGTAGAAGATATTGCATCATTTGTAAGCTTTATTGCAAGCGAAGAAGCCAGATACATCACTGGTTCGTTTTTAACAATCGACGGTGGGTTGAACGCATAAAGCGATCGCTATCTTTGCTTTAACGCTTTAATGTGTTCAGATTAAATTTCTGGGCACATTTTTAGCTTAATACATTGCCTAAAGATTCTATTTAGCCTTTTTATAATGTTACCTGGAGTTTTAGTCGATTTATTGATAAAACATTAAACGTTCGTAAAATCTCCGCAATTTCCATATTTTAGCATGACTGACAACAAAGAATATGCTGAAATTAATAAGGCTGAAAAGTACAATCGCCTTAAAACTAACCAAATTGCCTGCAGGTAATCCCCATCCACTTTATAAAGTAATTGTATTGCTGTTTGCGGTGTTTTTAAATTATGGATTTGCCGAAGCCTTAGCCCAGCAGATCCCAGTTTGGAAAAGCGCCCAGGATAATCTGAGTACTGTAGATTGGCTTGTTCATGCAGAAGGTCACCCTGCGGCTGTTTTTAAAAGTGCAGATCAAAAAGATATTATTTTAAGCAATGGCCTGCTTAAGCGGGTGTTCCGTTTATCGCCAAATGTGGCCTGTACCGATCTTCGCAACCTGACTACTGGTGAGCAGTTGCTCCGGTCAATTAAACCAGAGGCCCAGGTGACCATTAACGGCAAAAAATACAATATTGGTGGTTTATATGGCCAGACAGAAAATGCCTACATTACTATTGGCATACTGGCCAGTTTGAAAGCGAATGCAAGAGATTTTCAGTTCCAGGAATATGAAATTACTGCATTGCCACAGTTTATCAAATGGAAACCAGGCTCCATGTGGACGGCTAATAAGAAAAATCCTACAGGCAAAACATTAACATTTACCTATAAAAGTTCAGACGCGAAACTAAACGGTGTTTTGGTTAAGGTAAATTATGCACTGTACGATGGACTTCCATTGATGACCAAATGGGTAACAGTCGAGAATAAAACGGATGCTCCAATCAAGATTGATCAGGTGGTAAATGAGGTGCTCGGCGTTGTAGAAGAAGAAAGCGCTGTTGTGGGTGGTACCGATAAAATGAAAACACCACATGGTATTTATATCGAAAGTAATTTTGCCTTTAACAATGCCATGAAGTACAGCTTAAGTGATCAGAGCACGCATTGGAAGGCCGACAGCCTTTATACTTCACAGGTGAATTACGATAAAACCACCCCTTGTTTATTGGAGGTATACCCAGATAAGGGCGTGAATGTTGAACTCGCTGCAGGCGAGGTATTCAGCTCTATCCGCACCAACGAGCTTTTAATGGATAGTTATGATCGGGAAAGACGGGGTTTGGCCATTCGTAAAATGTACCGCGTTATTGCACCGTGGACAACTCAAAATCCAATCTTTATGCACCTGGTGAGCAAGAACGATCAACAGGTAAAGAATGCCATTGATCAGTGTGCGGCAACTGGATACGAAGCACTGATTTTAAGTTTTGGAAGCCACCTGAATATGGAAGATTCTACCGCATCAAATATCCAGAAGTGGAAAAACCTTACCGAATATGCCCATGCTAAAAATATAAAGATTGGCGGTTATTCGCTTTTTAGTTCCAGAAGAATTAGTGATGAAGATGATGTGATTAGTCCGCTGACTGGAAAACCAGGAGGTGCCTTTTTCGGTAACGCACCGTGTTTTGGTAGTAAATGGGGTTTGAGTTATCGCGATAAAATCAAATATTTTTTCAAGAAAACAGGATTCGACATCTGGGAAAACGACGGGCCTTACCCTGGAGATGTATGTGCCTCAACCACACACCCGGGGCACAAAGGATTGGCCGATAGCCAATGGATACAGATGGAAATGCAAAAGGAACTTTACCACTGGCTAAGTGAACGGGGCGTTTACATCAATGCACCTGACTGGTACTTTTTAGATGGTACCAATAAAATTGCAATTGGCTATCGCGAAGTGAATTTTTCGTTGCCAAGGACTAACCAGATGATCTTGAACCGACAGAATATTTTTGACGGTACCTGGGAGAAAACACCGAGTATGGGCTGGGGTTTTGTGCCACTTACGGCCTATCAGGGGGGAGGTGCAGAAGCTGTACTTGAGCCACTTGCCGATCACCTTAAAGATTATAAACAGTTGATGATGCAATATTATGGAGCAGGGGTGCAGGCCTGTTATCGTGGCCCCCGCCTGTACGATACCGAAGCGACCAAAGAAACTGTAAAAGGCGTAATCAATTGGTATAAACAATACCGCGATATTCTCAATAGCGACATTATCCACTTACGCAGGGCCGACGGCAGAGATTGGGATGGTATTTTACATGTAAACCCTAGCCTGAAAACAAAGGGCTTGTTAATGGTTTATAACCCCTTGGATCAGGATATAGAAAGGGTAATTTCTGTTCCTTTATATTATGCAGGCATAACCCGTAATGTGATCGTAACCGATGACGCAGGAAAGAAAACGAGCCATGTGGTAGATGCCTCACATAAAATTCAACTTAAAGTCAAGATCAAGGCAGAAGGGTATACCTGGCTTAAGATGGAATAGACTGTTGAAATATTGCCAAAGAAAAACAGGTTGTATCACAAAGGCGATTTTACCTCAAATGTTGCCATCTTGTCCAAAGGACTTCTACGGAGAGTTTGTCGAAACACCTTGAAGCGTATTTAATAGGCCCTTCGACAAGCTATCAATGACAAGATTGTAAAAACTGGTCGTCATTCTCGCGCAGGCGGGAATCTTAATGCAACATATAACCCTACCAAGGCATTAGATTATTCATAAGCTTTCTTCTCTTCAAAGGCATTCATGAGCACTCCGTGGTTCCCAATCAAGTTGGGAATGACGATATTTCTCTCCCTGTCATCTCCACTCCAATGTTTTTCATAAATTAACCCTCAGGATGACAAATTCTATATTTATGATACAATCTCTTTTAGCATTAGCCAAAATTCTGATTTTTTATACGAACCATTGTGTCATTGCTTTTTGCAATTCGCTAATCTCTATCGCATTATTAGTAGCCCAGGCCACAATTCCATCAGGCCGGATCAATACCGCACATAACCCAAATTGATTTTTCGCAGTTGCCGAAATATAATCGATCTGGTTGTATTCACTAGCCAACTTTTTCAGTGAGGTATCATGGTCAAAACTGAGCATTATACCCCGGCCATTATGCATCAGTTCGCCAATTTTTGTTCCATTTTCAAATTCAAAATTAGGAACACTGCAACCAACCAGCGGATGCTTTCCACCAAGATTAATTTGAGTAGAAACGCCCCAAACCCTGCCCGCAAAATAGGTGGCGCCATCAACGGTATTGATAAGGTCGGTAACAATGGCATGCAAAGCGCGTGCGTTAGGATCAGGTTTCATAATTGCTGCCTGAGCACGCGACCAGTTGAGTACTTGTGCACCAATTGGGTGTCGCTCTGTACCATAACTATCCAACAAACCTTCAGGAGCTTTGCCGTGGATGGTGGCTGCAAGTTTCCAGCCCAGATTCATGGCATCACCCAAACCCAGGTTAAGCCCCTGGCCACCTAAAGGTGCATGAATGTGCGCAGCATCACCAGCTAAAAGTATGCGTCCGTTGCGGTAGCTTGTGGCTTGCCTTGCGCGGTCGGTCCAGGTGCTTGCAATATGGAGCGTACTGATGGTAACATCGGTATTTGAAACACGGCGCAGTACCTCTTGCAGATGTTCTTGTGTAACTGGCTTTGCCGAACCATGAAATGCACCACCATCAAAATCCTGTATGGCCAGGTAACCTGGCTGCGATTGCATGTACATCCCTGTTGGGGTTAGGTTTCGTCCTGGTTTAAGCAGCTCTGGATTGAGGATGTCTACCATAGTTGAGTAACCCGTAAATTCAGGCTCAGTTCCGGTAAATTCGAAACCACCGGTTTTGCGTACTGCGCTCCGGCTGCCATCGCAGCCCACAAGCCATTTACTTTCGAAAGATTGCCCACCCGCCTCTACAATTACACCTTCGTTATTTTGATGGAAGCCTGTAACGGGAAAACCTCGTTTAATTTCAACGCCTAAGGTTTCTGCCCGCCATGAAAATACAGTTTCCAGCTCCTCCATTTCAGTAATTAAACTGGTAGGTGTAGAACCCGGTAGGCGATATTTCCATTGGGTGGTATCGATGTCTCCATCGTGAAATGGAATGCCAGCGAAATGTCCTGCCTGGCGACGGGCCCCCTGCACAGCATTTTGGTGAGGGTTTTTAAGGTGTTTATGTATTTCAAGTTCTTGCAGCAAGCCACGGCGATAAAGCGCTTCAATAGTTGGTGCCGATAAGCCGCGGATACCGAAAGGAAGCTGTTTTAAAGGCGAGTGAGCCTCTACTGTTTTTTCGAGTATCAATACCCGACATTTGGCTAAAGCCAACTCGCAAGCTAGGAACAGGCCTACAGGGCCGGCACCAGAAATAATAACATCGTAAAAAGTAGGTGTGTGTATGGTTTTTTTATTTTTAAGTGTTGTGTTCATATCGTATGATTAAAACACAAAATTCTGGAATGCTGAGGCATTAGGCTTGTATAAACGCGACAATCCTCGGTTGGGTTCAGGATGAGAGATTAAGCAGGTCGTTGCTTAACACCTGTTTGCCTTTCTTTGCCTTTCGGGCGAATGCTGCAGGGCTAGTGCCACTATAACGTTTAAATTCTCTACTCAAGTGAGGTTGGTCGGTATAACCAAACTCATGCGCCAAACTGACCAGGTTGGCATCTGGATCATGCCACAATCGGTTGCGTACCTGCTCAAAACGCATCAGGCCCGATACATCTTTAACTGTATGGCCTGAAGAGCGTTTAAAGTTCCTTTCCAATGTGCGCACCGTTACATGGGCGGCCGCCGCAACCTCACTTACAGGTATAATACCCTTTGCTTCCTGCATTGCCATTCCAGCTTTGAACAACATACTGTTCGCAGCAACCTGCGCCCTTGCCTGCAAGAAATACTGCTTTACCGTTGCCGCCGCCTCATTTATTTTTCCATCAAGAATAAAGGTATTCAGTTTGGGTTGAAGCTGGGCCATGGGGTGCTCAAATAGATGTAATCCATGTTTGTTGGATGGGAGACCGAGCAAATCGAATACCGTCCATGGAAAGCACCTGATCCCAATGATTTCGAAACGATTTTTCGTGTAAAAAATAGCAGGCTGGTTAAGTAATCCCATCATAAATGGTGAGGGTAATGGTTTCAATTCACCATTGGAAGAAATGTTACAGCCGCTGCCAAAGTGAAAAATGATCTCTGCATAACCATCAGGTACAACTTCAAAGCTTGATAGTTCTGCTCCAGATACTCTTCTGTTGTACCAAAAGCACTTTATCGTATCCTGCAGCTCCTCTGGAGGTTCGAATTCTTGATGATGCATTTTTAATGGCGGCATATTCGAGGGGATTGTATGCAAGTATAGTGC
>NZ_JBFTRT010000082.1:0-11816 GCF_056399685.1 Pedobacter sp. 01N416 | reverse complement strand
AGCGATTACGAACATATCAGCATTATAAAAGACCGTTTTACTTTAACCAAAGTAGAAAACAGTGGTGCATTTTTAAGTCTTGGCGATAACATGCCCTATATTTTCAGACTCATTATTTTAACAGGCTTGCCATTACTATTTTTGGGCTACGGCTTATATTTCCTCTTTGCCAAACGCAATTTACCAATGAGTATGCAAATTGCTTTGTGTTTTCTGATTGGCGGGGGGATCGGCAACCTATATGATCGGATTGTACACGGATCGGTTACCGATTTTATGCATATGGATTTTTACCTCTTCCAAACAGGTGTTTTCAATTTTGCAGATATTTCGATCATGATTGGTGTAGGTATATTGCTTTTCCAGTCGATTAGAAGTAATAGATTAAAACACGAGGTGAATTAGGATAGTAGGTAAGATTTAGTAATACTAATTAAGAATACAAAAAAAATATACATTAAAAATACATGTTTGTATTTTTTGTGTTATATTTATTCATGTAATACTCAATTGCAGCATATTACGATCTAAACCAAAAACCTAAACTATGAAACACCTATTAACAAAAACTATGCTGATTGCATTGCTCTCAGTAATGGTAATCTCATGCTCGAAGAAAAATGAGATACCAACAGATCAGGAAAACGAAACTGTTCAAAACCAAAAAGTTCTTGCTTACATCAAAAATCTTGGATTTACAGATGCACAGATTGTAGAAAGTGGTGGTAATTATGTTGTAGACGGAGATATCGTATTTAGCAAAAACATGGAAGTTTCTGCCGATAATGGAAAACCGATAACAGAGCAATATTACAATGGAAATATTGTAACCAATAGCAGTAATATCCGTGTTAAAATCGATCCTTCTATAAACGGGATGATCAGCGAAATCAATTCTGCAATCAACCAATGGAATACGGTGCCTAATTCTAAAATCAAATTTGTAATTACAACAGGTACTATCTATGATATTCTAATTAAGGTAGACAATACCATTGGAAGTTCTACCTGTGGACAAGCTTATTTATCAACCTCTAACGGTAAAGCTGGCAATACAGTTTGGATTAACCAGAACCTGATCCAAAACAATTCTTTTGCACAGCGACAAAGAACCATAACACATGAATTTGGGCATACCATTTCATTTAAACACACCAACCAATCTACAACCATTAATGTTCCAGGGGTTGGGGGAACCGATGCATTATCTTTAATGAACGGAGGACAATGTGGAAGCGGCGCAACTGTTTTATCAGCAAAGGATAAACAGGCTACCGCAGTATTGTACCCTTTATAATTAAAAATCAGATAAATAACCTAAAAAGATCGTAATGCAATGGAAGCTGTTTCTCTGAAGCAGCTTCTTTTTTTGAAACAATATTTGCAAATGATTTTAATCCAGGAATTTCTTAACAAAGAATTGCCACCTTTAAACAAACATATTTTTATCTTTAGGTGTTAAACAATCTAAAAATAAAATCCAATCATGAAAAGAAATGCAACAGCCGTATGGCAAGGTTCTATTAAAGAAGGTAATGGTAACATCACTACACAAAGTACCACTTTAAATAATACTCAATATTCTTTTAACTCTCGCTTTGCTGAAGGTGTTGGCACAAATCCAGAAGAATTAATTGCTGCTGCACACGCAGGCTGTTTTACCATGAAATTATCTGCTAACCTAACTGAAGCAGGATTTACAGCAGATAAATTGGAAACCAAGTGTGAAATTAACCTTGATCCATCAAAAGGTGAAATTGTTGAATCGCATTTAACTTTAACCGCTTCTGTGCCTAATTTAACACAGGAAAAATTTGATGAATTGGTAGCAGATGCAGAAAAAAACTGCCCGATCTCTAAATTATTAAACACAACGATTACCGTTGATGCTACTTTAGCGTAGCCTATTTATCATGCTGAGGCACGAAGCATCATGAGTGTAAAAAATGGTTCACTTCGTACCTCAGCATAACTACTTATTTTTGGGTTACTGCAATATTAAATTAATTGTATAACTTAGCCTTACAAGCTAAGTTAACATGAAAAAATCTCTCCTATTCTTAAGCACTGCTTTATTCTTAAGCAGCTGTATCAACTTCAGTAGCAAAACTGAAAGAATCTCCGATACAAGTGATAAAAACGGAAATACTAAAATTAATGATATAGATTTTAGTAAACCAGTTTCTGAAGAAGATCTGGTTACAATCGCTAATGAGACCAAAATCAATAAAGTCAAAAAATTAGCGATCAATTCGCTTAAAGATGAAGCTAATTTATTTCATATTGCCAGTTTTGACGATGATGTAGCGGTAAGAAAAATTGCAGTTGTCAGGTTGACCAATCAAGCTAATTTATTTCACATTGCCAGTTTTGATGATGATGCAGAAGTAAGAAAAATTGCTGCTGCGAAAATGGAAAATCAGGCAAACCTATTTCATATCGCCAGTTTTGACGATGATGTTGCGGTAAGGAAAATCGCTGTTGCAAAAATGAATAATGAAGCGAACTTATTTCATATTGCAAGTTTTGATGATGATCTAGAAGTACGAAAAATTGCAGTTGGTAAAATGAACAATCAGGCAAACCTAAACCACATCATCTCTTTTGAAGAAGAAAGTGAGGTAAAGCAACTTGCATTAAATCAGCTCAACCACAATTAGACAGTTTTCCATCCACAATTTAATAATCGACTGCTTAATCATTTAATCCAAAACAATTTAGCAATCCCAGCAATTGAACCATTCAACAATTTAAGCAATTAATCAGCCTTCCAACACTACAACTCTAAAACAAACTAAGCCATATATTTCCCTACTATAGGCATTCTTCGGCCCATACCAAATGCTTTTGGCGATACCCTTAAAATAGGTGGAGTTTGATAGCGTTTAAATTCTGCAACATTAACCATTTTTAGAATCCGCAGCACCAATGCTTCATCAAAACCTTGAGCAATAATGGCTTTAGAGCCCTGTTTCTTTTCGATGTGCTGATATAATATTTTATCGAGAATTTCATATTCAGGTAATGAATCGGAATCTTTTTGATCGGGCCTTAACTCTGCAGATGGTGGTTTAACAATAGTATTGACCGGAATAATTTCCCTTTCTTTATTAATGTATCTCGCAAGCTCAAAAACCTGCATTTTATAGACATCTCCTATTACCCCAATAGCACCGCACATATCACCGTATAAAGTACCATAACCAACAGCACACTCGCTTTTGTTTGATGTATTCAATAAAATATAGCCAAACTTATTACTCATGGCCATATTAATAATGCCACGGATGCGGGCCTGCACATTTTCTTCAGCAAGGTTAAAGGGCAAACCCTTAAAGGCTGGTGCCAGTATATGATCGAAAGCTTCTGCAACTTCTTTAATTGGCACAATTTCGTGCATACAACCAATATTATTAGCCAAATCTAAAGCATCCTGAACAGAGTGGTCGGAAGAGAATTTAGAAGGCATTAAAACGGCCATTACATTCTCTGGGCCTAACGCACGACAAGCCAAGGCGCAAACCACAGCGGAGTCGATCCCACCTGATAAGCCCAAAACGGCTTTACTGAAACCAGATTTATTGAAATAATCTTTTATACCTAAAATCAACGCGTCGTGAATCTGCTCAATATCGGTCAATCTTTCCGATTGGGGATATTTATTACRCACATTTTCAACCTCTTCCAGATCAAAAACCTGAAGATCCTCTTCAAAATACTTCATCTCTGCTTTCACGGCTCCATCAGCATCAAAAACCAAAGAACCGCCATCAAAAATAATCTCAGTCTGCGCACCAACCTGGTTTACATAAAATACCGGCAGGTTATACTTTTTTGCATTATCGCCTAATACTTTTATACGTTCATCATCATGGGTGTAAGAGAAAGGAGATGCAGCAATGTTAATCATCACATCTGGCTGCTCCTTAATCAGCTCATCCATTGGATTAGAAACATATAGTGGATTATCGTTGATATTCCACAGATCTTCGCAAATGGTTAAGGCAATTTTTTTTCCCTTAAAATCGATACAGTTAAATTGTGTGGCAGGTTCGAAATAACGATATTCATCAAATACATCGTAGGTAGGTAAGAGTGCTTTTTTAACCACGGCTTTAACTTTCCCTTCTTCGATGAAATAGGCTGCATTAAACAGATCTTTTCCCTGTAATATTTCGTTTTTAATAGGTAGGCCAACAATACATGCAATATCTGTGCAATGTTTGGCTATTTCCTGAGCGGCAGTTTCGCACAATACAATAAACTCATCAAACTCCAAAAAATCTCTTGGTGGATAGCCACAGATAGCAAGCTCGGCAAAAACAACTAAATCTGCACCTTTATCTTTTGCCAATTGAATATTTTCGGTTATTTTTTTCGTGTTTGCCTCAAAGTTCCCGATATGGTAATTGAGTTGTGCTAGCGCTATTTTCATATTTAATGTATCAAGTAGTGAGAATCAAGTATCAAGACAAATATCCCGATTAAAAGAATACGCCGAAATTAAGTGCCAAATAATGATTTCTAACATCTCTGGCTTTATCTGTTACAATATTAGTGAAACCGTTATTAAAAGTTAAACCAGCTACGATACTGGTATTGCCCGAAATATCAAATTCGCCACCACCACCGATGATTAATCCGGCACGGTAAAGTTTAATGTTATCGGATACATTTAAATTATCGCCAACAACCGCTCCACCTGTTACAGCATCTTGTTTAGCACTGATGTTGATTGAATTAGACAATCCAAACTGACCATACCAACGTTTTCCATCAGCCTTTACGGTTTTTAGTTTAATGGTTAAAGGCAAGTCTACGTATTGTAACTTATATTTTAATTCGTAAGCTTTCGGTGCAGTACTACTACTGGCGCTATAATAAGGCAAAACATTCGCCTCTGTACTTTTACCATTTATCGAAGTGATGGTTAGCGCAGTAGAAAAACTATAATTCGGGGCAAAATTAAAATCACCAATTAATCCATAAGAAAAGCCCAAAGCTATTCCGTCTGTTTTTCCTTGTTCAGGTTTAATCCAACCAAAAGTTGGGGTAGCGGTTAAACCTAACCTAAAACCGTAACTGGTTAACGGAGAATTTTGCGCCCATGCGCCAATACTTAAAAGAGACAAAATTAAAATGGTCGATATTCTTTTCATGCTATAGGTGTTTATATATATTTGTTGTACATGATGTATAACGTAAAACACTGGCAAATTTATCTAATTTTTCTTTTTGCCATCACATTTATTTCCTGCAGGCAAAGCAACAGGCCCGATGTAAGCAATATACAGGTAAACATTAAAATCGAAAGATTTGATAACGAGCTATTTGCTGGGAAAAACAAAAATGTTATTGAGGTAGACAAACAGCTTAGTTCAAAATATGGTGTATTTTATGACGATTTTATCCACCGGATTTTAGACAGCAAATATTCCAACACCGAATCGTTGACCAACCTATACCGCGACCAGGCTTATACCGATTTAAGCAAAGAAGTTGATAGTGTTTTTCCAGACTTAAAAGTGCAAGAAGAAGGATTAACCGAAACTTTTAAATATATTAAATACTATTATCCGAAAGCGAAGATTCCAAAATTTATTTCTTTTGCTTCAGGTTTTGCTTACCAAATGCCCGTAGGCGATAACTATCTGGGTATTGGTTTGGATATGTTTTTGGGAAAAGACAGCAAATTTTATAAGGCGATTGTGCAAAGTGTGCCCTTATACCTATCAAGAAGGTTTACACCTGAATATATTGTGCCCCGTGTAGCCGAAACGTACGCCCACGAAGAACTTTTTGCAGAGCCTGATGACAATASAACCCTCTTGTCTAAAATGATCTTCCAGGGAAAGATTTTATACTTCTTAGATCAGGTTTTACCTGAAAACTTAAGCGATTCTACCAAAATCGGATATACTCAACAGCAGTTAGACTGGGCACAAAATTTCGAAGGCGATATTTGGGCATATTTTTTGGAGAACAGTTACCTGTATGAAACCGACTATCAAAAAATTCAGGTGTTTTTATCTGAAGGACCTTTTACACCAGGTTTAGGTGAAAATAGAGATTCGGCACCAAAATTGGGAGTATGGATGGGTTGGCAAATTGTAAGAAAATATATGAAAGAACACCCTGATGTTACTTTACAACAATTAATGGCAGATAACGATGCACAGAAAATTTTAAATCAATCTAAGTACAAACCGAAACAACAGAGATAGTTATCAGTTTGCGGTTTTTAGTTATCAGTTTACAGGCCAAAACAATACCACAATTAAGCAATAAAATCGATCAGTTGAACTTTTTAATTAATCATCCTAAATTAAACCTATGAAAGTTGGCATTGTATTATCAGGCGGAGGCATTAGGGGAATAGCACATTTAGGTGTTTTAAAGGCCTTCAGCAATTTGGGCATTACCTTTAGTCACATTAGTGGAACAAGTGCAGGAGCGATAGCCGGGGCCTTTTTTGCCGCTGGCATAGATCCGGAAGAAGGTTTGAATATTTTCCTTAAAACGAAACTCTGGCGCTTCGTTCGTCCGGCGGTGGGTTCTCTGGGCTTAATCAATATCGAAAACACTTCTCTGATTTTAAAGGAATATTTTCCGGAAGATTCAATTGAAAAGCTAAAAATACCTTTAACCATTGCTGCTGTAAATTTTAGCGAAGGCCGATTGGTTTATTTTACAAAAGGACCGCTTATTAGAGCAATTCATGCCTCTAGCTGCATACCTGGTATTTTTAAACCCATTATGATTGATGGCCAGATGTATGTGGATGGCGGAATTTTAAATAATTTCCCGGTTGAACCTTTAATGGACGACTGCGATTTCATTATAGGCTCGTCCTGTAACCACCTTAAACCAGTTGATAAAATTACCGGTATTACCAATTTAATGGGACGCGCCGGCATAATGTCTATTAACCATGATATGGAAAGAAAAGCAAAATTCTGTAACGTATTAATCGAACCAAAAGGTTTAGGGGCTATTAGTACATTCGATATGAAACGTGCAGAAGATATTTACTGGCTGGCACACGAAGAAGCCTTGATTACGATTAAAAACAGTCCAACAATTTCCGAATTAATTACAAAATAGCAAGTAGATTCACTTGTGGATTTCTTGCGATATGTAATATTTAAACTACAATAAAATAGTTTATATTAAACAAATAAACGAGTGTAAAAAATACACTTATGCAATAAAAATATTACAATTCTCTTGGTGTTGATATAATATTATTTTACTTTAGGATTATACTTTGCAAATGCAGAGGAAATTAAACCTAAATGTCTATCTATGTTTTTCAACCTGATTATTCTTTTTCAAAGAAGAAGAATTCCTGTTTTTACGATCTTCTAACTTGATTTCCAAGTCAAATACAGATCATTAATTTTTACCTAAAAAAACCTAAACATGAAATTCTTAAAATTAAATAAAACCCTATTAACTGCCCTGGCGCTAACCACAGTATTATTTGCATGTAAAAAAGAAAAACCTACAGAAACGGCAGATTTACAAAAACCTGAATTATCAGCCGTTAATCCCCTTGGCGATATCCAGATCTGTACAGAAAGATCATTGGATGGAACTACCCCAAGAGGTGCCGTTTTAAAGTCAACAAAATGGACTCCGGGAACTACGATTAAAGTAAGTTTAAACGGAAGCACATCAGCCATCAGAGCTAAAGTAATCCAATATGCGAAAGCGTGGGAACAATATGCCAACATCAAATTCAACTTTGTAACAAACGATAATACAGCCAAAATCAGGGTAAGCTTTGTAAGTGGAGATGGATCTTGGTCGTACATTGGAAAATCAACGCCTAGCACCGGTGCGACTATGAACTATGGTTGGTTAACTGCAACTACAGCAGATTCTGAATATAGCCGCGTGGTAATCCACGAATTCGGTCATGCATTAGGATTAATCCATGAGCACCAACATCCATTGGTGGCTATTCCTTGGGATAAACCTGCTGTTTATGCCTATTATGCTGCTGCACCAAATTACTGGAGCCAGGCAGATGTAGACAATAACTTATTTGCAAAATACAGTACCACACAAACCAATTATAGCGCTTACGATAAATATTCGATCATGCACTATTCAGTTCCTAACGAATTAACCATCGGTGATTTCGAGGTGGGATGGAATACCGTATTATCACCTACTGATAAATCATTTATAGCTTCAGTATATCCATTTTAGAAAATAAATTATTACACATAGTGGTTTAAATAACCGCTATGTGTATTTTGCTATTATAAAATAAAAACAGATATGCTGATCGCTCTGCGGATTTCATTTATCAAACCATTTTTAGCCTGCTTAACACTCCTATTATTCTGCCAAACCGCATCTGCACAAGAGAATTCCTATAAATGGGAGGTAAAGCCTTATGCAGGCATTCAACAATCAAGATTTGATTGGTCTATTGCAGGTAATGCAACTGGAACCAGTCCGAATGTATTATCAGAACTCATCTGGAAAAATCTTAAAGGGCCTAGTTTTGGCTTAGACATTAAATACAATATTACCGAGCGGCTTAGTATTAAAGCCGCTAACCAATACAGCAGCATAACCAAGGGCGAGGCAGAAGATACCGATTATGCAAATGATAATCGGCAAAATGCTTTTTATTTCGATCTGCTCAACGCAAATAAAGGTTATTTATACGATGCCAATTTACAGTTCAGTTACCAACTGTTCAAATTTGGCGATTTTAACATCAATCCAATTGTTGGACTTTCATATCATCAGCAAAAATTTCATTTGCTAGAAAGTGCAAATAATCCTGACAGCAAAGGCTTAAACTCTACGTATGTAGCAAGATATAAAGGATTCGATTTTGGAGCAGAACTTGTTCTTAAAATGCAGAAATTCAGTATAGGCGCCACAGTTTTAAGCGGTTTTTATACTTATTCGGCAAAAGCCAACTGGAATTTAATTCCTGATTTTGCAAAACCTGTAAGCTTTACACATAAGGCAAATTCCTTTTCATTGAGTGGCGATATCAATCTGGCTGTACCATTAAACAAAAGTTTACGGATAGAAGTCGACTATAAGATCAATAACATCAACACTTACTCTGGTGTAGATAAAGCTTATTTTAATAGTAGACCAACAGAGGAAACTCAATTTAATGGCGCAAATTTTAGAAAAAATGCAGTATTGCTCGGCTTAAATTTTAGCTTTTAATTTTTTAAGGCCACCAAACGTTCGCCTTCCAGTACCGGAATTGTTTTGCAAAGATTTAACTGCAAACAGAAAACAACATCTTCTTCTATATTCAACTGAGCCAAACGATGGCTGTGTGATGATTTGTGAAGGTATTTCCTCAGATCTGCCTTAGCTAAGGCATACAAATCTTCTGCAGCCACACTGGAATCATCAAAATGCTGGAAATTTTGACGGAGATTATTTACCACAGCACCAGCAAAAAGGGTGTCCTCTAAATTGAACTGATCTTTCCAACCAGCGCAAAGCAAAAGCACATTCTTATCCTGACTTTTCAAATAATCACAAAGGGCATCTAAGTTCAGGAAAGACCCAATTACAACCTGATAGGCCCTTTTCTGAGCCAAATGCAAAGCCTTAGTTCCATTGGTAGTAGTTAACACGACCGTTTTTCCATTCACTTTTTCATGGGTATAAGAGAATGGCGAATTACCGAAATCGTATCCGGCTACCACCTCCCCATTTCGTTCTGCTGCCAATAAAAATCCGCTATCGCGATAGTTTAAACAATCTTCTACCTGAGCAACTGGAATAATCGCTTCAGCACCATTATCTATTCCGTAGGTAATAGATGAAGTGGCTCTTAAAATATCGATAACCACCACAATGCTTTGTTCGATATCATATAAATCAATCAAGGCCGGAGTTAAACAAACTTCTATTTTTTTTGACATGTAAAGGGAGGTGAAAGGCGAAAGGTTTAAGGTTTAAGGTTATGGGAAAATATGCCCTACGCCTTAAACCTTAAACCCCAAACCTTATTTATAAAAAGGAAACTTAACCACTTTAGCTTTAATTGGCGTATTGCGGATTAAAATAAAAACTTCAGTTCCTTCTTTAGTAAAATCTTTTGCAATGTAGCCCATACCTATTGCTTTTTGCAAAGAAGGTGCCTGGGTACCAGAAGTCACTTTACCGATAATATTTCCTTCGGCATCAGCAATTTCATAATCATGGCGCGGAATACCACGATCGATCATTTCGAAACCAACCAATTTCTTTTGAATACCAGCTTCTTTTTGCGCCAATAATACCTCCGAATTGGTGAAAGATTTAGAAAATTTGGTAATCCAACCTAAACCTGCCTCGATAGGCGAGGTAGTATCATCAATATCATTTCCATATAAACAGAAACCCATTTCTAAACGTAAAGTATCGCGTGCACCTAGGCCTATTGGCTGAATGTTGTACGGCGCACCTGCTTTAAAAATAGCATCCCAAATTTGATCGGCATATTGGTTTTCGAAATAAATTTCGAAACCACCAGCGCCAGTATAACCTGTTGCTGAAATGACTACGTTATCAACACCAGCAAAGGTACCTTTAACGAAAGTGTAATACTCCATTGATGCCAAATCAACATCAGTTAATGTTTGTAAAGCGTCTGCTGCTTTTGGCCCTTGAATGGCCAAAAGAGAGGTTTGATCCGAAATATTGTGCATTTCTACACCTTTCGAATTGAATTGTTGAATCCAGTTCCAATCTTTTTCTATGTTAGAAGCGTTAACCACCAACATGTAGGTCTTATCATCTATTTTGTAAACCAAAAGGTCATCAACAATACCACCATCTTGGTTTGGCAAACAAGAGTACTGAACTTTTCCATCGTATAATTTAGACGCATCGTTACTGGTTACACGTTGAATAAGATCTAATGCGTTTTCACCTTTCAGAATAAATTCGCCCATATGGCTTACATCAAAAACACCCACGCCGTTACGAACAGTTGCATGTTCGGCATTAATACCTTCGTAAGTAACAGGCATATTGTAACCTGCAAATGGAACCATTTTAGCGCCTAAAGCGATGTGTTTTTCTGTTAATGCGGTGTTTTTCATCCGTAAATTTTATTTTTTATGATAATGAAGCCAGTATAGCTGATATTCTGTGAATTATGACGGCTTTATTCGTTATTCTTCTTGGGGTGCAAAAGTACTAAGAAAAAGACAAAATTTTGAGGTTAATTTTAAGGAGTTTTTAGATGATTTTTCTATTCATCCTTCACGCTAAACTTGTTTCAGCATCTACTAAAGATACTTACGCAGTCACCAATTCTTCGTAAATCTTCAGCATTTTACTGGAGATTAAATGAACACCATGGTCGTTTTCTACTGTTTTGCGGGCGTTCTCTCCTATTTCTACCCAACGTTTAGGGTTAATGATACACTGTAAAATCGACCGGTAAAATTCATCTGCAGAATCAGCAATTAAAATGTCATGGCCATGCCTGCAATTAATTCCTTCTGCGGCAGTAGTGGTCGCTATGATGCATTTTTTCATGGCCATACCTTCAATAATCTTCACCCGCATTCCAGTGCCAGAGATTAAAGGAACAATCATAATTGCCTTAGAGTTCATAAATTCAACCGCATCAAAAACCTCACCCTCTACAATCAGATTTTCTGAATCGTATTCGAAGAAATGTTTCTGCATGTTTTTTCCTGCAATATAAAAACGAAGGTCTTTATTTAGTTTTTCAATATCGGGCCAGATATCATCCAAAAACCATTCTAGTCCTTCCTGATTCGGTCGCCAGTCCATTGCACCTAAATGAAACAGTGTAGGAAAAC
>NZ_JBFTRT010000081.1:0-20863 GCF_056399685.1 Pedobacter sp. 01N416 | reverse complement strand
GGTGATAATGCGTTTAGCGCCAATTGGTGCTTTCGGCGGGATGGCTTTTAGCATCGGTACCCATGGTTTGGAAAGTTTAGTGGGCATGGCCAAACTGATGGGCTCAGTTTATTTAACCTGCATCCTGTTCATTTTTATTGTTTTAAACGGAATTTGCCGCTACTATAATTTTAGCTTGTGGGCCTACCTGAAGTATATCCGACAGGAAATTTTAATTGTACTGGGTACTTCTTCTTCCGAATCGGCACTGCCAAGCATGATGCAGAAAATGGAAGCTATTGGGTGCGATAAATCGGTTGTTGGTTTGGTTATCCCTACCGGCTATTCTTTTAATCTTGATGGAACTGCAATTTACCTGGCCATGGCCGTTATATTTCTTTGTCAGGTTTTTCATGTCGATTTATCCTTAGGTCAGCAGATTACAGTTTTAGGTGTGCTCATGGTTACTTCTAAAGGTGCAGCTGGGGTAACAGGGAGTGGTTTTATCGTTTTGGTATCAACCTTAACCGCTTTGAAAATTATGCCGATAGAACATATCTCCATATTAATTGGTGTAGACCGTTTTATGAGCGAAGCAAGGGCTATAACCAATGTAATCGGAAACGGCGTGGCCACCATCGTAATTGCTAAAAGTGAAAACCAGTTTGATGAAGCAAAGTATCAGAAAGCTATTCAGCCTGCAATGATAGAAAAAGCAGAGGAGGTGTAGTTTAGAGCTATCCTCTCGAAGCATCACCCTGTCCCGATTCATCGGGATCAGGGTCTTAATAGCAGGAAAGATGCTGACCACGGAGTAGCTACAAGGCAGTTGAAAATACTGTCTCTACTTGTAAAATAAATTCAGCATGACGAACGCTCCGAAACCCCTTCTACCCTCAGCCTTCACACCTTCAACCTTTTTATGTACCTTTGTGCTAGAAACATGCACACAGCTTGTTTAATTAATCCACAGCACATTGGCTCAAGAAGAACAAAATAACCGCAAGGAAAAAAGCGAGTTACACCCACGCAACAAACACCGTTCGCGTTACAATTTCAAACAACTTATTGCAACCTCAAAAGAATTAAAGCGTTTCGTTTTTAAAAACGAACACAATGATGATTCTATCGATTTTGCAGATCAAAGCGCCGTTAAAGCACTTAATAGGGCATTGTTGAAATATTTTTATAACATTTCACAGTGGGACATTCCTCAGGATTTTCTTTGTCCGCCTATTCCGGGCCGGGCCGATTATATTCACTATGTTGCCGATCTATTAGGGTCAAGCAATAAAGGTAAAAACCCTAAAGGAGCTAATATTAATGTATTGGATATTGGTGTAGGTGCAAACTGTATTTACCCCATCATTGGTCACCAGGAATATGGCTGGAGTTTCGTAGGTTCTGAGATCGATCCACTTTCGGTCGATTCGGCTAAGCGCATTATCGAAGCGAATAAACCCCTACAAGGGGCAGTAGAAATCCGTCAGCAATCTTCAAAAATGGGTATTTTTAGAGGTATTGTTGGTGGCAAAGAGCGTTTCGATGCCGTGGTTTGTAACCCACCGTTTCATGCTTCTTTAAAAGAAGCCGAGCAAGGTACCCGTCAGAAATGGCGTAACCTGGGCGGAAATGAAAAGGAAGTAAAACACGTATTAAACTTTGGCGGTAACAAGGCCGAGCTTTGGTGCCCGGGTGGTGAGCGTGCTTTTGTAGAACAGATGATTATCCAGAGTGAGCAGATCAAAAATCAGGTTTTATGGTTTACCTCATTGGTATCAAAAAGTGCCAACTTAAAAAGTATCTATAGTGCATTGGTTAAAGCAAATGCTTTTGAGGTAACCACCGTTCAAATGAGCCAGGGGCAAAAAATAAGCCGTTTCGTAGCATGGACCTTCCATGACGAAGCTGCACAGGCCGAATGGGTAAAAGCCTGGAAAACTGAACCAAAACCTAAAGCAGATAGTCCTAAAGCTGAAGCTAAAAGTCTTTAGGATAAATTTTATATAGTATACTTTGTCTGTTCGTCACCCTGAATTTATTTCAGGGTCTATTTTGATTAGAATAGCTTTTAAAAGATTCTGAAATAAATTCAGAATGACGAATTACAAGAGATTAAGTAAAGCAAAGCCGTCCTGATTTTATATCAGAACGGCTTTTTTGCATAAGTGGATTATGAATCCTTATGTGGTTTAATTAACTGGTCTTTGCCTCGAAAATATACCCAGCCAGAGCAGTTACTACCATGGCAACCGTGCCCCAGAAACAAATCCGTAATATCCCTTTAATCATACTAGATCCCCCTGCCTTCGCTGCAATTGCGCCCGATAAAGCTAAGAATACAATAGCAAAACCATATTGATAAAACACCATCGATTTTATTGGGGCAAGAAAAGCAACTAAAAAAGGTAAAATACCGCCGCTGATAAAGGAGGCGCCAGATGCAAAAGCAGCTTGAAGCGGCTTGGGCTGTGTAATTTCGTTAATACCCAGTTCATCTCTGGCATGTGTGCCTAAGGCATCTTTCTCGGTTAATTTTATGGCTACCTGCATGGCCAGATCTTCATCAAGCCCTTGTATAACATATATCTTAGCGAGCTCTTTCAGCTCCAATTCGGGCATGGTTTCGAGTTCTATTTTCTCGCGTGCAAGATCTGCTTTTTCAATATCGGACTGAGAACTTACTGAAACATATTCTCCTGCTGCCATAGATAATGCCCCTGCAACCAAACCGGCCAGTGCCGCTAATACAATCGGACTTCTGGTATCGCTCGCTGCGGCAATACCAATAACCAAACTGGCTGTAGAAATAATGCCGTCGTTGGTACCAAGTACAGCAGCCCTTAGCCAGCCCGTTCTATTGGTATAATGTTTTTCCAGTTCCATTTTTGGTTATCTGTTCTCTAGTTGTAATGTTCAAGGTCCCCCTTTGAAGGGGGCAGGGGGATGAAAAATAGCGCTATCCTTCCCTTATCCCTTCCGAAGGGGGAGGGAAGTGGCTTAGGTTCGAATATCATCATTTCTTCTCGTAAACAATCATAATAGTCAAATCATTACCGGCATTTGGGGCAATACCATGCGAGCTACCTGGGCGGGTTAAAATGGCATCACCAGGTTTAACCGCAAAAGTTTTTCCATTCATCTGCATGGTTCCGTTTCCGCTGAGTACGTAATAAATCTCATCTTCTTTTTGCAAATGGTATCCGATAGAGGAACCCGGTTTTAAAGTTCTTTTTCGGAATGCTGTTTTAAGATTTTTGGCATCACTAAAAAAGTTAAAGCCGATGGTTTTACCCCCGCCGTTATGCGTACCAGGTTCCTCTTTGGCTACTTCAATATCGTTTTGGAGGATGTATTTGCTGGTATCGGTACTTTGTGCGCTGGCCTTAACTGAAATAAAGGTTGAAACAAAAATGGTTACGATTGGGATTAGCTTCTTGATCATATACGTTTTATAATTGGCTTAAGTTTTGTCTGGGTTTTTAGACTTTCCGCTTTGGTCTTTAGTCTTTCCGCTCAAAAGGTAAATTTAAGCGTTTTGCCTGGATGTTGCCACAAGCACCAGCACTTTGTTACTAAACCCGATCGCAGTGGTCCCGACTTTACGTCGGGAAAGAACGAAGAGCGGGAGTGTAGCCCTCCAAAAGAACTGGACCGCTCATTTTCTAATCCTAAGCCTTAATGTTTTTGCTTTGAAAACGAATGTGCAGTAGTTCTTGGCCTTTTAAGTCCTGCCATCCGCTTTACCTCTCTACGTTCGGTGTTCGCTATTGTCAGGTTTATAATCGAAAGGCTTGCTCCTGATGTAGCGCCAAAAAACTTTTACCTTTCATGCCTAAACCCCATAAAGGCAGTCTCAACTTTACTTCTGAATAAAGTCTATGACGGGCTACAGGTGCCATAAACCATTTCCTTACATTTTCCTGAAAAAACGGACTAAATAATATGGTTTTAGATTTGAATTCCAGTTCAATAATATTAGCTTTGCACAAAAAAAATATTGATACATGAGCGTTTTAGTAAATAAAGATTCTAAGGTTATCGTTCAGGGTTTTACCGGAAACGAAGGAACTTACCACGCTGAGCAGATGCTGGCCTATGGTACAAACGTAGTTGGTGGTGTAACGCCTGGCAAAGGTGGGCAATTGCATTTAGATAAGCCTGTTTTTAATACTGTTAAAGATGCCGTTGATAAAACGGGTGCAAATGTATCTATCATTTTCGTGCCACCAGCTTTTGCTGCTGATGCAATTATGGAAGCTGCCGAAGGCGGTATTAAAGTTATTGTTTGTATTACTGAAGGTATCCCAACTAAGGATATGATTCAGGTTAAAGAATATATTGCTGATCGCGATGTTACGCTTATCGGCCCTAACTGCCCGGGTGTAATTACTGCTGATGAAGCTAAAATCGGTATCATGCCAGGTTTTATCTTCAAAAAAGGTCATGTAGGTGTGGTTTCTAAATCAGGAACTTTAACTTACGAAGCGGTAGATCAGGTTGTTAAAGCTGGTTTAGGTATTACAACGGCTATCGGTATCGGTGGTGACCCAATTATTGGAACACCTACTGTAGAAGCAGTTAAATTATTAATGAACGATCCTGAAACTCACGGTATCATCATGATTGGTGAAATTGGTGGTGGAATGGAAGCAGAAGCTGCCCGCTGGATCAAAGAACACGGTACTAAACCTGTTGTTGGTTTCATCGCTGGTCAAACTGCGCCTCCGGGACGTAGAATGGGCCACGCTGGTGCTATTGTGGGTGGTGCTGATGATACTGCAGCTGCTAAAATGAAAATCATGCGCGAGTGTGGTATCCGTGTAGTAGAAAGTCCTGCTGAAATCGGTGCTGCAATGGCAGAAGAATTAGCAAAATAAAATTTAAAAATCTCTTTATAGAAAAGCGTTTCGATTAATTTCGAGGCGCTTTTTGTGTTAGGCACTATTTTTAACCGCAAAGGATGCAATTTATGTTTAACCACTAAGTCGCAAAGAACACAAAGTTGGGGTGTTACGGCCATCTTTCTTCTTATGGCGTTATTCCCGCGCAGGCGGGAATCTTAATGCTTAAGGTTAAAACCACTACCCCTTGTTTGGGGTTGCATCATAAAGACGATTTCAGCTCAGGATGACAATCTATATTTATGATACATCCTCTGTGCAGAAAAGGGAAATAACCCACCAACTTTGTCAGGGTGAGGTAAACACTAATACAAACCGCTAAACCTGCAAACCAAAACAGAATCTATAGCGTATATTGAAGTATGAAAACGATGTTAAATAAACTATTTTTGGTTTCTGCTGTTGTTTTAATAACAGGTATTTCTGCTTGTGCCCAAAAGCAAGATAAGAAAGCCGTAAAACAATCGAAGGAAACAGAACAAATCATACCAAAAAAGAAAATGAACTGGAATCCATTAACACCCGAAGAAGAAAGAGTAATTGTAAATAAAGGTACAGAATACCCTGGTACAGGTAAATATGAACATACAACAGATAAAGGAACTTATACCTGTAAGCGTTGTAATGCGGCCTTATACCGTTCGGAAAGTAAGTTCGATGCACACTGCGGCTGGCCTGCTTTCGATGACGAAATTAAAGGCGCTGTAAAGCGTATTCCTGATGCTGATGGCTCGCGCACAGAAATTGTTTGCGCCAATTGTGGCGCACATTTAGGTCACGTATTTTTGGGCGAAGGATTTACCAATAAAGACACCCGTCATTGCGTAAATTCGATCTCAATGAATTTCGTGCCAGATCAAAAATAAGGTGGATGTAGAAGGGTTAGGTAGGGGCGTACAGCGATAAGTTGTACGCCTTTTTTAATGCATAAAATAAGGCTGTTTTTCCACAAATTATTGATTATAAACTAAATGCTTATATTTGCAGGCTCGATAAAGAAAATTTAGCCTATGAAGTATCTGCTGTTATTAAGTTTTTGTTTCCTGTTTTTACAAGGTAAAGCACAAGATTCCGATTCATCAAATGAACCGGATAGTATCAAAAAAACAGTTCTCGCCACTTATTATCACAGAAAATTCGAAGGCCGCCGCACCACCAGTGGCGCCAAATACCGGGCAAAAAAGCTAACAGCTGCCCATCGTACATTGCCATTCGGCACCCTGGTTACAGTAACCAATCCAGACAACGGAAAATCGGTAGTTGTGAAGGTAAATGACCGTGGTCCTTTCTCTAAAAGATTAGCTATAGATCTGTCTGAACGTGCTGCAAAACAGATCGGTATCTTCCGTAAAGGCATAGCTAAAGTAAGCCTCAGTTATACAGTTGAGTAATACTCCTTTTAGCTCTATTTAGTGCCGATTATACCCCTCAAATTTAAGTTATTAACACTCGTTTTGGTTTGCTAAGCCCTTGAAAAGAAACGATTAGCTTTTTTTTCGCTTGAAAATGATATTCGACTGATCGTTTTTCCCCAGCAATTGAGCAGGGTGTTAACAACTTTGGTTCACAAAAAAGGGCCACCGTATATATATTTGTTATAACAAAGTTCTTTAACTTCTTGCGCTTGAAAACAAATATAAAAGCTTAGTTTTTAGTAATTTATACGTACATCACCTGATTGCAATTTTAAATTTTCCCTAACTAAAAACTCAGTTGTTTGTCAGGCAATAGGGTTAGCACTTTCACAACAGCGTTTTGATAAAAGACATTACAATCATCATATAAAATTGATGGATGCGTGCCTTTGTCGGCTCTGTTAAAAAAATAGAATTAAAAACATCAGCGTATGGAACAGGAATTATTACTACAAGAAAACAAAGATAGATTTGTGCTTTTGCCGATTAAGTATCCGGCAATCTGGGAAATGTATAAAAAGACCGAAGCTAGTTTTTGGACTGCAGAAGAGATTGATCTTTCTGACGACCAGAAACACTGGGACAATTTAAACGATGGCGAAAGACATTTCATTTCGCACATCCTTGCTTTCTTTTCTGCTAGTGATGGTATTGTGAACGAAAATCTTGCGGTAAACTTCATGAGTGAGGTTCAATTGCCAGAAGCACGTTGTTTTTATGGTTTCCAGATTATGATGGAAAATATCCATGCAGAAACCTACGCCCTGTTAATCGATACTTATATTAAGGATCCAGAAGAAAAAGACCGTTTGTTCCATGCCATTGATACCGTACCTGCGGTGAAAAGAAAAGCAGAATGGGCTTTACGCTGGATTGAAAACGGAACTTTTGCCGAGCGTTTAGTGGCATTTGCTGCGGTTGAAGGTATTTTCTTCAGCGGAAGTTTCTGTTCTATTTTCTGGTTAAAGAAACGTGGTTTAATGCCGGGACTAACTTTCAGTAACGAGCTGATCTCGAGAGACGAGGGTTCACATTGCGAATTTGCTTGTTTACTTTACAGCATGTTGAGCAATAAATTGAGCGAAGAAGCGGTTCATGGCATTATTCGTGATGCTGTAGAAATTGAAAAGGAATTTATTACTGATGCATTACCAGTTGCGCTAATTGGTATGAATGCAAAATTAATGAGTCAGTATATCGAATTTGTAGCCGACAGGTGGTTACAGGAGCTGGGTTACAAAAAAATCTACAATGCAACCAATCCATTCGATTTTATGGAAATGATTTCATTGCAGGGTAAAACCAACTTCTTCGAGAAACGTGTTGGCGATTATCAGAAAAGTGGTGTATTAACCTCTGCTGATAATAATAAACAGGCGTTTTCTTTAGATGAAGACTTTTAAAGTAGAAGGCAAAAGGTTTTAATCTCGCTACTTGTTACCTGCTACTCGATACTAATAAATAAATAACAAAAAATACAAAGTGATGATTAGGTCTTGATACTTGATACTCACGACTTAATAATAAAACTTAAATCTCATAAAATATGTTCGTACTAAAAAGAGATGGCCGCAAAGAAGCGGTGCAATTTGACAAAATCACAGCCCGCATTCAAAAGTTGTGCTATAGTTTAAATTCAGATCTGGTAGATCCAATCGATGTAGCCAAAAAGGTTATCGAAGGTTTATACGATGGTGTAACAACATCTGAGTTGGATAACCTTGCTGCAGAAACTGCTGCCTCGTTAACAACAAAACACCCTGATTACGCTTTGTTGGCATCGCGTATTGCGGTTTCCAACCTACATAAAAACACCACTAAATCATTCTCGGGTACGATGAAAATGTTGTACGAATATTTCGACCCGAAAGCGCAGAAAGCGGCTCCGCTTATCGCTGATGATGTTTATGAGATTATAGAAAAAAACAAAGATATTTTAGATAGTTCTATCATTTACGACCGCGATTTCGGTTTCGATTATTTCGGTTTTAAAACGTTGGAAAAATCTTACCTTTTAAAAGTTAACGGTCAGATTGTAGAGCGCCCTCAACATTTGTTTATGCGTGTTTCTGTTGGTATCCACAAAGAAGATATCGATAGCGCAATCAAAACCTATAACTTAATGAGCGAGCGTTGGTTTACACATGCTACACCAACTTTGTTTAACGCAGCTACACCAAAACCTCAAATGTCGTCATGTTTCTTGTTAACCATGCAGGATGATAGCATCGAAGGTATTTACGATACTTTAAAACAAACAGCTAAAATTTCGCAAAGTGCAGGTGGCATTGGTTTAAGTATCCACAACATCCGTGCAACAGGATCATATATTGGTGGTACAAACGGTACAAGTAACGGTATTATTCCAATGTTACGTGTATTTAACGATACTGCACGTTACGTAGATCAGGGTGGAGGTAAACGTAAAGGTGCCTTTGCTATTTATTTAGAACCTTGGCATGCAGATGTTTTCGAATTCTTAGATCTTCGTAAAAACCACGGTAAAGAAGAAATGCGTGCGCGCGATTTGTTTTATGCCCTTTGGATTAACGATTTGTTTATGCAACGTGTTAAAGATAATGGCGATTGGACATTATTCTGCCCGCACGAAGCACCAGGTTTGGCAGATTGTTTCGGTAAGGAATTCGAAGAATTATACGCTAAATATGAAGTAGAAGGTCGTGGCCGTAAAACCATTAAAGCACAAGAACTTTGGTTTGCTATCTTAGATTCGCAAATTGAAACCGGTACGCCTTACATGTTGTTTAAAGATGCAGCGAACAGCAAATCTAACCAACAGAATTTAGGTACCATTAAGAGCTCTAACTTGTGTACCGAAATTATCGAGTACACCTCTAAAGATGAAGTTGCGGTTTGTAACTTAGCATCGTTGGCATTGCCTCGTTTCGTAATCAACGGTGCTTTCGATCACCAAAAATTATACGATGTAACTTATCAGGCTACTTTAAACCTGAACAAAATCATCGATCATAACTATTATCCAGTACCAGAAGCCGAAAACTCAAACATGCGCCATCGTCCCGTTGGTTTAGGTGTACAAGGTTTGGCTGATGCCTTTATCTTATTGCGTTTACCTTTCGAAAGTGATGAGGCTAAACGTTTAAATAAAGATATTTTCGAGACGATCTATTTCGCTTCGATGACCGCTTCGCACGATTTGGCTGTGAAAAATGGTCCTTACCAAACATTTAAAGGTTCTCCATTATCAAAAGGTAAATTCCAGTTCGATTTATGGAATGTTACACCAGATAGTGGCCGTTGGGACTGGAATGCATTGCGCAAAAAAGTAGTTAAAGATGGTGTGTACAACTCATTATTGGTTGCACCAATGCCAACAGCATCTACTTCTCAAATTTTAGGTAACAACGAATGTTTCGAACCATATACTTCTAACATTTACACCCGCCGTGTATTAAGTGGAGAGTTTGTAGTGGTAAACAAACATTTATTGAAAGATTTAGTAGCGTTAGGTTTATGGAACAACGATATGAAAAACCAGATCATATTGGCTAACGGTTCTGTTCAGGCAATTGATTCGATTCCAGATTACATTAAAGAATTGTACAAAACGGTTTGGGAGATTAAAATGCGTAACATCATCGATATGGCTGCCGATCGTGGTGCTTATATCTGCCAATCGCAATCGTTAAACTTGTTTATCAATGCACCAAATACTTCAAAATTAACTTCAATGCACTTCTACGCATGGGAGAAAGGTTTAAAAACCGGTATGTATTACTTGCGTACACAAGCAGCTTCTCAAGCCGTTAAATTTACAGTAGAGAACCAAGGTGGTAAAGCCATTGAAGCGGTTATTCCAGCTGAAATGACACAAGATCAGGTTGCAGAAGAAATCGTTGACGGACCAGTTTGTTCAATGGAAGAAGGCTGTATCAGCTGCTCAGGCTAGTAAACTCGTCATGCTGAATTTGTTTCAGCATCTATCAAGCAGATCCTGAAACAAGTTCAGGATGACGAATCTAATAATATCGTAAGGTTTTGGGCAAACGCTCAAAACCTTTTTTACGATATGGTGCACATTGTTAATGGCTGTAATTTTTAGCCAAAATTTTTCTATTATTATCCATATGAATAAGAAACGATTTGTAACATTGATTTTGATTTCTGCCATTCTGCTTTTCTCGAATTGTAAAAAAGATGAAACAGAAGAGAAGGGCCCTTTAGATTATCTCACTAAGCGAACTTGGAAAAGAGCCACAGTGGATAAAAGCCCTGGTTCGAATCCACTACTTAATATATATATCTTACCCATAGATTGTGAAAAGGATGATGTTTACTCTTTTAGTGTTGATGGTGTAATAAAAATTGATAATGGTACTGAAAAGTGCGATGCTACAGAAAGTAAAATAGATACAAGCTCTTATAGTATCGCTAAAGCAGAAATTACGATTAAAGGAGTGAAGTATATCCTTACAGAAGTTTCGCCTCAACAAATAAAATATGTTAATGTAGTTTCTTCTCAGACTGGCTATTATTATACTGTAATGTTATTGCAGTAGGGATTCCAAGTTTTAAGCAATGTTAGTGTAAGGTTTTGGGCAAACGCTCAAAACCTTATTTTTTGTTTATACTTTTGTGTTGGTTCAGTAGTTCATTAGCCATTGGTTCATTAGTTTCTAAAGCACCATACACCAGTGAACTAATGACCATTGAACAAATGAACAATACCTTAAAACATAGCGCCAAACACGAAATCATTCCTTGCGAGCGATGTAATGGTGCCATTGAATGCAAGGCAAATTCTTATACCAAATGCCAGTGCAGTGTAGTGCAGTTAAGCATTAATGAAGTGCAATATATCTCCGAATTGTACGATGGCTGCCTCTGCGCCAAATGTTTATTTGAGTTACAGCAAGAATATCGTGTAGAAATAGGCGTATAAAATTTTGTGATTTTTGTTGCCAGCTTCCATGGTCTGTGGCTCGCAGACCGAATCTGTTAACCGTTTGTAAAGCACAGGTCATCATAATATTAAGAAAAATCATTTGAAAAGCAGGTTCCTGTTCTTTTGGTTTGGTTCCTGTCCCGCTTTCCCTTCTGCCGATTGAAGGAATCGGCATTCGTACAATCGGGTTTAGTTAATCCGGGTATTGTGCTTTTCTGAAAATTCTTTATTTCTGTTCATCTCTATTTGGTTCTAACCTGAGTTCGATAATTATTAGGTGAAAATCATATCTTATACACGCCTAATCCAGCTTTATCGTCCTGCTGAATTTATTTCAGCATCTTTTTAGCGTGAAAGACCCTGAAATAAATTCAGCCATTATTCCTGAAAATGTCATCTGCAGTTGGTATTCTTTCGAAAATCGATCCTGAGTCATCTTTGAGGCCTTAAAATCAATAAAAAATAGTTAAAAAATAAGTGTTAAAAATGGTAACAAAGCACGCCGTTTGATATCTATATCGTGCTTGATAAATGGTTTATCAGGTTAAAAAAATAGAAAATATAAAAGATTATGGAAGCGCTCATTTCTAATTACTGGTGGGTTTTAGTGGCACTGTTGTGCATAGTTTTATACAAATATATTTTACGTTTCTTATTCGGGATGGTCATCGTACCCGAAGATAGAATCGGGTTGATTACTAAAAAATTCGTGCTCTTTGGTTCCGATCGGGAGCTGCCCGATGGTCGCATCATCGCGGTTAAAGGCGAAGCCGGTTTCCAGGGAAAAACACTGGCGCCAGGATTGTACTTCGGGATGTGGTTTTGGCAGTACAGTGTAACGATGGAACAGTTTACCATTATTCCTGAAGGGAAAATCGGACTGATTATGGCCAAAGATGGTTCCGAAATCCCAACGGGGAATATCCTTGGGCAAAGGGTAGAATCTGATAACTTTCAGGATGCGGTGAAGTTTCTCGAAAATGGTGGTCAGCGAGGCCGGCAAACGTCTTACATTACCTCGGGTTCTTATCGTATCAATACGATGCTGTTTCAGGTTTCTGTTACGGATATGATTCGCATTCAGGAAAGCATGGTGGGCATTGTAACCACTTTAGATGGTTTACCGATTGAGGCCAATCAAATTGCGGGCAAGCTTGTTGATGGACACAACAATTTCCAGGATTTCGATGCCTTTATAAAACAAGGTGGTAACCGTGGTTTGCAGCCCCAGGTAATTTTGGCGGGTTCTTATAACCTCAATCCATGGGCAATCCAATTAGAGGAAATTCCGATGACCGAAATTGCAATCGGTTATGTTGGTGTTGTAATCTCATTTATTGGTACAGACGGAAATGACTTAACCGGTGCAGACTTTAAACACGGTAATATTGTCGGAAAAGGTTCTAAAGGTGTTTGGCTCGAGCCACTTGGTCCGGGTAAATATCCGATTAACAAATACATTATGAAGGTAGAACTGGTACCAACAACCAATTTGGTATTAAACTGGGCATCGGCGCGTAGTGAGGCGCATAATCTGGATAAAAACCTATCAACCATTACCGTACGTTCTAAAGATGGTTTCCCGTTCAATTTGGATGTCGCGCAGATTATTCACGTACCAACTACAGAAGCTCCTAAAGTAATTGCACGTTTTGGTAATATGGTGAATTTGGTTTCGCAGGTTTTAGAACCCACCATTGGTAACTATTTCCGTAACTCCGCACAAGGAAGTGATGTGATTGCTTTCTTAAGTACCCGTAAAGAGCGTCAGGAATCGGCTAAAGAACATATCCGTAAAGTGCTTGATGAGTATAACGTAAATGCGGTTGATACGTTAATTGGTGATATTGTTCCGCCAGAATCGTTAATGAAAACCTTAACCGACCGTAAAATTGCAGAAGAACAAAAGGTTACTTACGAAACCCAGAAACAGGCACAGGAAACACGCCAGGGGATGGAGAAAGAAACCGCGATTGCCGATATGCAGAAAGATATTGTGAAGGCACAACAAAGTGTAGAGATTGCCGAACGTACGGCAAGTGCAACCGTTAAAAAATCTGAAGGTGATGCGGCTGGCGTAAAATTAGCTGTAGGAGCAGAGGCTGAGGCTACAAAAATGAGGGCGCATGCAGAGGCTGAAGCCACCAAAGCAAGAGCACAGGCCGATTCGGAAGCGATTAAGTTAAGGGCATCAGCAGAGGCTGAACAGATTTCGTTAACCGGTAATGCAGAAGCAGGTAAAATTTTAGCGGTAGGTAAATCAACCGCCGAAGCTTACGAACTTGCTGTGAAAGCTTTGGGCGGCGAAAACTTTACCCGTTACAAAATTACCGAAGAGTTATCGAAAGGTAATGTGAAACTGATTCCTGATGTACTGATTGGTGGTAGTGGAGGTAATCACGGCGGTTCAGCAATGGATGGGCTATTGGGATTGAAGTTGATGGAGTTGATGGACCCAGCACAGCGGAAAGAAGTGGTAGCGGTTGCAGAAATTGTAGAAACAAAAGCAAAACCTAAAAAGGACAATATAAACCCTTAATTTGGTTTTAAAGTAAAACGGAAAGCCTCGATGAGAATCGGGGCTTTTTGTTGTAATCCCATCGATAATTAGTAGAATATTTTTAGGTTTTTTTATCAGCTACGTCACCCTGAATTTATTTCAGGGTCTTAATGATATAAAAGATGCTGAAATAAATTCAGCATGACGATCGCGTTGGGCAAAGCAACCAAAAAAAATCATTGGGCTTGTAATATAATCGAACAAAGGCAAATTCGTATTATAAATATAACATTTGGTTCCACTTACATTTTGCTTTTCCGAAAAACAATTACATTATTATGCCGTTCTACTTTTAAACAAAATAGTAACTTTGCAGCCAGATTTAGAATGATAGAATTTTGAATGATTGAATGGCTTAATAATTCATTCATTCCATCATTCGCTCATCCAATAATTTTAAAAAATGAAGAAAGTAAAAGTTGGCTTGGTACAAATGAGTTGTACTAAAGATAAACAAGAAAATTTAGATAAAGCGATTGTTAAAGTAAGGGAAGCAGCTGCAAAAGGCGCACAGATTGTGTGTTTGCAAGAGCTTTTTACTTCTTTGTATTTCTGCGATGTTGAAGATTACGACAATTTCGATTTAGCTGAAGCTATTCCTGGACCATCTACTGATGCTTTACAAGTGGTAGCCAAAGAATTGGGTGTGGTAATTATCGCTTCTTTGTTTGAGAAACGTGCTGAAGGTTTATACCACAATACAACTGCGGTTTTAGATGCTGATGGTTCATATTTAGGTAAATACCGTAAAATGCATATTCCTGATGATCCGGCTTATTATGAAAAGTTTTATTTCACCCCTGGCGATTTAGGCTACAAGGTTTTTCAAACCAAGTTTGCTAAAATTGGTATCCTGATCTGTTGGGATCAATGGTATCCGGAAGCTTCACGTATTACAGCATTAATGGGTGCAGATATCATGTTTTATCCAACTGCAATTGGCTGGGCTACCGATCAGGATGAAGAAACCAATCAAGATCAATATAATGCTTGGCAAACCATTCAACGTTCGCATGCGGTTGCAAATGGTGTGCCTGTAGTGAGTGTAAACCGCGTAGGCTTTGAGCAAGATGGTGCCATGARATTCTGGGGTGGAAGTTTCGCCACAAACGCACAAGGCAAAATACTTTATTTAGGTTCTCACGATCAGGAAGAAACCGAGGTAGTTGAACTGAATTTATCAGAATCTGATTTCTTCCGTAAACACTGGCCTTTTTTAAGAGACAGAAGAATTGATTCTTACCAGCCGATTACGAAGAGATATATTGATGGGGACTAAGCAGAAAGGTTAAAGACCAAAGCTTAAAGCGAAAACCATACATGGGTGTCATCCTGAGCCTGTCGAAGGACTTAACATTTCGACAAGCTCAATGTGACACCTTTAAATTAAAAGACTACACGAAATGTCAAATTTCCCTCCTAAAAAAGATTTAAGTATCAATCAATTCGATTATTCACCGAAACAACAAGGTTATGCTTTCCCTGCCGAGTGGGTAAAACATGAGGCAACTTGGTTAAGCTGGCCACATAAAGAAGCCTCTTGGCCAGATAAAATCGAAACTATTTACGAACCATATTGCCAATTTATTAAAGCTGTTACCGAAGGCGAAAAGGTACGCATCAATGTGAAAGATGAAGAAATGAAAGCTTTTGCTGTTTCTGAATTAACAAAAGTAGATGCCGATTTAAGTCAGATTGAATTTTATTTTAATGAAACCAACGATGCCTGGTGCCGCGATCACGGTCCTGCGTTTTTGCAGAAAGGAAATGAAAAGGCTGTTGTAGATTGGGGATACAACGCCTGGGGTGGAAAATATCCTCCGTTTGACCTGGATGATGTGGTTCCGACAAAAATTGCCCAACATTTCGATTTACCTTTGTTTACACCAGATATTGTGATGGAAGGAGGTTCAGTAGAATTTAATGGCGCAGGAACGGTTTTAACCACCACTGCTTGTTTGTTGAACGAAAACCGTAATCCGCATTTAACCAAAGAGCAGATTGAACAATATTTGCTTGAATATTATGGTCAAGATCAGGTATTATGGTTAGGAGATGGAATCGTTGGCGACGATACAGACGGCCACATTGATGATATTACGCGTTTTGTAAACGAGGATACGGTTTTAACTGTTGTAGAAAGCAATCCGCTGGATGAAAATTATATCTTGTTACAAGAGAATCTAGAGGCTTTAAAAGCCATGAAGCTGAAAGATGGCAGATCATTGAATATTGTTCAATTGCCAATGCCATCGCCGGTTATTCATGAAGATACTCGCCTGCCTGCATCTTATGCAAATTTTTACATCGCTAATGCGGCTGTAATTGTTCCGGTTTTTGATGATGTAAACGACCAGAAAGCTTTAGATATTATTCAAGGCTGTTTCACTGATCGCAAAGTGATCGGTATCAATTCGGTTGATATTATTTGGGGATTGGGAAGCTTTCATTGTTTGAGCCAGCAAGAACCAGCTGTTTAGTCCTGAGTCTTTAGTCAAAAGTCATTAGTCAAATTTGCGTGGTTGTCATCCTGAGCATTAGTCAAAACTCATTAGTCAATTTGGTTTTTAGTATTAACTTTACAACATTAAAACATTTCAACTTTACAACATTTCATAATGAAATTATTAGAAGGAAAAACAGCATTAATTACAGGCGCATCTAAAGGAATCRGCCGTAAAATAGCTGAAAAATTTGCCGAGCAGGGCGCTAATGTGGCTTTCACATATTTATCATCAGTAGAAAAAGGTGAAGCTTTAGAGCAGGAATTACAAAGCTTTGGAACAAAAGTTAAAGGTTACCGTTCTGATGCTTCTAAATTTGCCGAAGCGGAGCAATTGATCAATGATATCGTAGCTGAATTTGGTGCCATTGATATCGTGGTAAACAATGCGGGTATTACCAAAGATGGTTTATTGATGCGTATGAGCGAAGAAAACTGGGATGATGTGATCAATATTAACCTAAAATCGATTTTCAACGTAACCAAAGCGGCCTCTAAAGTAATGATGAAAGCCCGTAAAGGTGTTTTTATCAATATGGGGTCTATTGTGGGCACTACAGGTAATGCCGGACAAGCAAATTATGCTGCATCTAAAGCTGGTATCATCGGTTTTACCAAATCAATTGCTAAAGAATTAGGTTCGAGAAATATCCGTGCCAACGTAGTGGCACCAGGATTTATCCGCACCGAAATGACAGATATTCTTGATCCGAAAGTTGTTGAAGGATGGGAAAAAGATATTCCATTAAAACGTGCTGGGGAAACTGAAGATATTGCCAATGTTTGCGTGTTCTTAGCCTCAGATATGAGTGCTTACGTAACTGGCCAAACTTTATCTGTTTGCGGTGGGATGCTGTAAGAGAAGGTTAAGAGATTGAAAGGTTGGAAGGTTGAAAGGTTTGAAAACGTAGCCTTGTAACATTCCAACCTTTTAACATTAAAACGCTCCAACTATTTTACAATATATTTCCCTTTTACCTCACTTACATTTGCTTGGTTTTTATTTTTCTCAAAAGCTAAATAGCCTACCTGCAACGATTTCCAAAAACTAGCCTGTGTAGGAAATTGAGCAATATATTTCTTCATATTACCATCTGTCATTTTAAAAGGATAGATGTTAACCGGAATTTTTTCCTGGCCTGCATTTCTGGCCTCAACCCCTAAAATATAAACTTCTTTTATTTTTTCGTCTGTTAAAGGAATGCAACCTACGGTTACACAATTACCATGGATGTAAATATCACTTCCAGGTTTTCTGCCCTTTCCAGTTCGGGCATAATCTGCAGCGTTTGGATAATTCACGCCTAACGATAGATGGAAATTACTCATCGGGTTAAAAACGTTAATGTAATAAAAACCTTCCGGTGTTTGCCCATCTCCTTCAATCACTTTTGGACCAATGGTGCCAGAATGTGCACAGAAATCATATGTTCTAAACAACGAATATGTTTTTGCCGAATTATTTTTTAACCAAATCTCTAGTTTTCCTTCAGTTTTATAGGCATTGATCAACATCGAAAACTGATCACCATAGCCACCTGCCACAACAAATTTTCTCATCGTTTCCCATTTTTCACTGTAGGCCTTTTCTACTCTTTCAAACTTAATTTGAGTGGCTTTAAAATTATTTTGGGCATTTACCATAAGGCTTAGAGACAGTAGAAACGTTAAACAGATTAATTTCATAAATTTTGATTTGGTTTAAAAATAGGGATTTAACCACAGAGCGCATAGCGTTCTCTTTTTTTTACCACAAAGGTCACCGAGGAAAGGCACGAAGTACACAGAGTTGGGTGCTTAAAGACAGTTTAGGTAATCTGTATTCCTCAGTGTAAAACTCAGTGAACTCGGTGGTTAAATGAAGTTGTATTTTAGCCCTCGCATAAATTCTTTTATAGACAATAATCTTGAAAATTTCCCCAAAATTACCATCTTTATAAAAGTATGAACAGTTTTTTTTCGGGTACATCTATTTTGTTTTTTCTCGGTTGCTTGGCGTTAGGCGCGTTGTATGCCTGGTTGCTGTATCGCGGCAACAAAAATTTGGATAAAAAGCTTCAGTATGGCTTAACTGCCTTGCGGATTATCGTAGTGACTACCATTGCGTGGTTAATATTTGCACCGCTCATCAAAACATTAAATTATACCTTAGATAAACCCGTAATCATTATCGGACAAGATAATTCTCTTTCCGTAAGTCAGGTTAAGGCAGTTGGTTTCGACCAAAAATTATACGAAAATAACCTTAAAGCTTTACAGGATAAACTATCAGACAAGTACGAGGTAAAAACGCTTCACTTTGGCGATCAGGTTGCAGATGGTTTCGATTTTAAAAATCAGGGAAAATTAACAGATGCCTCGGCTTTTTTTCAGAAAGTTAGAGATGAATATACCAATAGAAATGTTGGCGCCGTTATTTTAGCCACCGATGGTATTTTTAATCACGGTGGAAATCCGCTGTACAGCGTAAATCAGATTAATGCCCCGGTTTATACTATTGGCCTGGGTGATAGYATCCCAAAGCGCGATGTTTTAATTTCGAACGTAAATTACAATAACATTGTATACCTGGATGACGATTTTACGATCGAAGTTCAGGTTCAGGCTTTTCAAAGTGATGGCGAAAGTACTTCTTTAACGGTTAACCAAAATGGTGTTAAGGTAGAACAGCAAAATATTTCGATTAATGGAAGTTCCTTTGTTAAAACGATCCCGGTTAAGATCCATGCGGGTAAAATTGGTGTTCAGAAATATACCGTTCAGCTCGGGGCATTGAAAAATGAAATTACTACCCGGAATAATATCCAAACTTTTTATGTCGAAGTTATTGATGGTAGGCAGAAAGTATTACTTGCTGCGGTGGCACCACACCCTGATTTGGGCGTGTTAAAAGAAGCTATTTCGCTCAATAAACACTACGAGGCTAAACTTGCACTTGCTGATGATTTAAATACAACAGATCCGTCTAAATTCGATCTGATCGTATTGTATCAATTGCCCGATGTGCAAAACATTTCGTCAACGTTTTTAAAGAAATTAACTGGATTAAAGAAACCGATCTGGTACATTTTGGGCGCACAGAGCAATATAAATGCTTTTAATCAAATGCAAAATCAGGTCAACTTAGGTTCTGCAAATGGTTCCATTCAGGAAGTGTATGCCGATTTTGCCAATGGATTTACAAGCTTCAATCTTACGGAAGATGACAAGAAGCAGTTTTCATCTTTCGATCCTTTGTTAAGTCCGTTCGGAAGGTTAACCGTAAATGCAGGCGCAATACCCGTTTTTAATCAGCGTATCGGCAAAGTAAGCACACAACAGCCATTGTTGTTCTTTGCCAATGAAAATGGCTTAAAGATAGGTTATTTGATGGGAGAGGGGCTTTGGAGATGGAAACTTTCAGAAGCTGAAAATGAAAGCAATCAATTGGTTTTAAATGATCTGATTTCAAAAACGGTTCAATACCTATCTGTTAAAGATGATAAGAGAAGGTTTAAGGTGTTTACTTCAAAGTCTGCTTATGATGAAAATGAAACCATCCAGTTTAACGGTACCCTTTATAACGATAGCTATCAGCCTGTAAATGAGTCGGAAGTTAATCTTCAGGTTAAAAACGAAGCGGGCAAGGTGTTTAATTATATTTTTTCTAAAACCGAAAATGCTTATCAGCTAGATGCAGGAACCATGCCTGCAGGGAATTATTCTTATCTCGCCAATACCGAACTGGGTGGAAAGAAATTCACGGCTACAGGTAGTTTCTATGTAAATGCGTTGATTGCAGAATTTCAGCAAACAACAGCCAATCATCAGCTGTTAAATACGATATCCAAACAAAGCAATGGTAAATTGTTTATGCCAGAAAACCTACTCAAAATAGCTGATGAGATAGCTAAAAATGAGAATATTAAAACCATCAGCTATGAAGACCGTAAATACGACGAACTGATCAGTATGAAATGGCTATTCGGCTTAATTTTGATTTTGCTGGGAGTAGAGTGGTTTTTAAGAAAAAGGAACGGAGAACTTTAAGTTTGGAGTGCAGTCAGATGTTACCATCTGACTGATTAGATTGTTTTGAAATTGAGTAAACCACAGTATTCAATTAATTTGAAAATGTCAGGTGGTAACACCTGACACCACGAAAAAGATTATATGGGATTAAGAAACAGAAGTTTATTTCTGGAGAAAAAATGTTTTTTCGTGACTACCAGTTGTTATAAACATTTAAAACTTCTCGAAAGTGACTCATGTAAATTAATAATTGTCAATAGTTTAAATTTCATTGCTTTAAAATATAAGATTTCAATTCTTGGTTATGTAATCATGCCTAATCACTTTCATGTCTTATTCTATTTCAACGATGAAAATAAATTATCGGATAGTATGCGTGATTTGAAAAAATTTTGCGCTTTTGAGATTCGAAAATACCTGGAATCTAGCAAGAATTCAATGCTAAATTTGATAAGGATTGAAAGTGATAAACAAGCATTTAAAGTTTGGGAAGATAGATTTGATGATGTCTGGATAGGTAGTAAGGAACTTCTGGAAATTAAATTGGAATATATTCATCAGAAC
>NZ_JBFTRT010000080.1:0-16219 GCF_056399685.1 Pedobacter sp. 01N416 | reverse complement strand
GGGCTAAAGTGATGCCTAACTGAAGGACCAACCAATGTAGCACCATCACCAAAGTCAATGCCTAAACCTAGTCCGGTTTTATAGTTTTGAGCTTTAACGTTTGTTGTAGTAAGGGCAAACAATGCAATGCATCCTAAAATTGTAAATAACTTTTTCATAATTTAAATGTTTTGTAAATAATTATCAGCCTAACAACTTTAATGCCGTTTCTGTTTTTTTGGTAAAAATCCATAAGGATAAAAAACAATGCTTGCATAGTAATTTTGTAATCACTAAGTTTATTTAAATATTTTTTACGAAAAGTAAATACAGCGTTTTATTAACTACGAGGTATTATTTTTATTAAAAAGGCATATAGATGTTAATCTTTATGTTTGATTTTTTAACTTAACCAAATAATAAACAATTCATATGGCGGCAGAAATTAAACGGGTTTTTGATCTTTTGAAATATAGCCTCGAAAATCCAAAGCAAGAATTCATCAGCGGAAAAATTAACGGAAAATGGATAAATTATAGTACAACCGATTTTTGTACTGCCGTAGATAACCTAAGCCGCGGATTAATTAAACAAGGAATAGGCAAAGGGGGCAGGGTCGCTGTAATGTCGCACAACCGACCTGAATGGAATATTGCCGATTTTGCAGCCAACCAAATCGGTGCCTATCAGATTCCCTTATATCCAACCTTGGCCGAGCACGATATCCAGTTTATCTTAAAAGATGCAGAAATCGCCATTATTTTTGTAGCCGACGAAGATTTGTATAAAAAAATTAAACCTTGTGCCGATGCAATTAACCCAGCCATTAAGATTTATAGTTTTAACGAAATTACAGAAACCGAAAACTGGAATACATTAATCGAATTGGGCAAAGCGAGTACAGATATTGATTTGGAAAAATATCGTGCTAATGTTGCACCCGAAGATGTATTAACCCTAATTTATACATCTGGCACTACGGGTACGCCAAAAGGTGTAATGCTAACGCATCATAACTTGGTGGCAAATTTTGTTAACTCGGCTGTGGTGATACCCGAAGGCGTTAAAAAAGGGTTAAGCTTTTTGCCGCTTTCGCATATTTTCGAGCGGATGATCATTTATTTATATCTGTTTAATTATACAGGAGTTTATTATGCCGAAAGTATGGAAACCATTGTAGCCGATATTCAGCATGTAAAACCCAATGTATTCTCTACAGTTCCAAGGCTTCTCGAAAAAGTGTACGATAAGATAATGGAGAAGGGGAAAGCATTAACGGGGATTAAAAAAGGTATTTTCTTCTGGTCGGTAGCTTTAGCCGAAAAGTATACAATTGATGCGGGGGCCTGGTATAATTTCAAATTGGGGATTGCCCGTAAACTGGTTTTTAAAAAGTGGCAGGAAGCACTGGGCGGTGAAATTGTAGTGATTGTATCGGGTGGAGCGGCGCTAAATCCGCGTTTGGCCAGAATTTTCTGGGCGGCTGGTATGCCTGTTTTTGAAGGATATGGACTAACAGAAACCTCACCGGTAATTACCGTTAATCATTTCGGCGGAACCATGTTCGGTACCGTTGGTGAAGTAATTAAAGGGGTGGAAGTTAAAATAGCGCAGGATGGCGAAGTTTTAACCAGAGGGCACCAGGTAATGAAGGGTTATTACAACCGACCTGATTTAACCGATGAGGCAGTGGATAAAGAGGGATGGTTCCATACCGGAGATATTGGAGAACTGGTTGATGGCCGCTTTTTAAAAATTACAGACCGTAAAAAAGAAATGTTTAAAACAGCAGGTGGTAAATACGTTGCCCCACAAATGCTGGAGAATAAATATAAAGAATCAATTTTTATCGAACAGATTATGGTTTTAGGCGAAAATAGAAAATTCCCTTCTGCACTGATTGTTCCAAATTTCGAAACCTTAAAAACCTGGGCGGGAAGAAAGGGCATTACTTTTACCTCGAACGAAGAGATTATTAAAAATGAACAGGTGCTAGCTAAATATAACGAGGTTGTCGAAGCGGCAAATGTAGGTTTCGGTAAATGGGAGCAGGTAAAAAGATTTGCGCTGTTACCAAAAGAGTGGAGCATAGATGGAGGAGAGCTTACCCCAAAATTAAGTTTGAAAAGAAAAGTGATTACCGAGAAAAACAATGAGGTAATCGAAAAAATATATAAAGATGCAGAAAACTATAAAGCCCCTCAATAACATAAAAAAATCGTTAATATACCTAAGCGTTGTGCTGTTATTGGCTGGTTGCGTAACCGGACAATTGGGTAAAAACAATAGTGGTGAATATAAAAATGGGATGGTAGTTTCTGCCCATCCGGAAGCATCGCAAGTAGGTGTAGATATTTTAAAAAAAGGTGGGAATGCGGTTGATGCAGCTGTTGCTGTTCAGTTTGCACTTGCTGTGGTTTATCCAAACGCTGGGAATATAGGTGGGGGCGGTTTTATGGTGTACCGTGGTGCAAACGGCGAAATAAATGCCTTGGATTTTAGAGAAAAAGCAGCTGCGGCAGCTAGCAGAGATATGTATCTCGATTCGGCTGGGAATCCAATTATAGATAAAAGTTTATTTGGGCATTTAGCCGCTGGCGTACCAGGATCAGTAGATGGTATGGTAGAGGCACACAAAAAATATGGGAAGCTTTCTTGGGCACAGGTGTTACAACCGGCAATAAATTTGGCGCAAAATGGTTTCAAAATTACTAAGCGGCAGGCAAGCGAATTGAATGGTTTGCATAGAAAGTTTATGGATTTTAATCCCGATGGAACGGCCTTCGTAAATTTAGAAAGTACCTGGCAGGAAAATGATCTTCTGGTTCAAAAAGAGCTTGGCAATACGCTAAAACTAATCCAGGGAAAAGGTAGGGAAGGTTTTTATGAAGGTGCTGTAGCCGATTCGCTTGTGGCTGAAATGCAACGAGGCCATGGACTTATTACAAAAGAAGATTTAAAAAATTATCACGCCACCTGGCGTAAACCCATAACAGGCAACTATAGAGGCTATAAAATTATTACCATGCCGCCAACTTCAAGTGGAGGTATTGCCCTGATTCAATTACTGCAAAGTGTAGAAAATTTCCCATTAAAAAAGTGGGGGCATAATGCAGACTCTACAGTTCAGGTAATTGTAGAAGCCGAAAGAAGAGTGTATGCCGATCGGGCAACACATTTAGGCGACCCTGATTTTTATACTGTTCCACAACAGCAAATGTTGAGCGCCGATTATAATAAAAAACGCATGTCGAACTTTAACTGGGCAGCAGCAACACCAAGCAGCGCTGTTTTGGCCGGTGAAATAAAAGGGGCAGAGCACGAAGAGACCACACATTTCTCTATTGTAGACCGCGATGGAAATGCTGTTTCGATTACCACTACCTTAAATGGTTCTTACGGATCGTTAGTTGCTGTAAAAGGAGCCGGGTTTCTGTTGAATAACGAAATGGACGACTTTTCTGTTAAACCTGGCGCACCTAATATGTACGGTTTAGTTGGTGGCGAAGCCAATGCAATTGCACCCAATAAACGAATGCTAAGCTCTATGACACCGAGTATTGTAGAGAAAGAGGGAAAATTGTTTATGGTGGTGGGTACTCCAGGCGGTTCAACCATCATCACATCCGTATTTCAAACCATTATAAATGTAATCGATTTTGATATGTCGATGCAGTCGGCTGTGGCTGCTAAAAAGTTTCATCACCAATGGTTACCAGATGAAGTGTATATCGAAAAAGATGCCATCGATAGTTTAACCCTCGAAAAATTAAAAGCAAAAGGCTATAAAATTGTACCGAGAGGTGCGATTGGCAGGGTTGATGCCATCTTAAAAACTAAATGGGGCAATTATCAGGGCGGTGCCGACCCAAGGGGAGATGATAAGGCCATTGGCTGGTAGCGATTTCTCACATCTATTTTTTATCTTAGCATTAGTCAATCTTTTGCAATTCAATTAGTTGTGTGGTTTAAAATTTAAAGAGATGAAAAAGCGCATATTTAATCTTGCCCGAAATTACCCAGATTTACCCCAGGTAGATTCGGCAATCTCTTTTGGCCCTTTTATCAAATACCTGCAGCGAAAAATTAAAGAAGAACGAACTGTAAAATCTACCATTTATAGCAATGCCTTAAAAGAATTTAAAAAACAGGGAATTGATGAACAGGTTATCGCTATCGAAGATATTTATCAGCACGAATTACTGCTGGAACATATGTATGCCTGTCTTTCGCCAGCACTTTTAACAGAAGACCATCAGGCCTGGGGGCTTTGTGCACCAATGCAGCCCATTACTTTTTATGGAACGGAGCTGATGTACGAACTGCTTGAACATGAAGAAAAAGATCAGAATAGTTTTGCCGGGTCAAAAACGCTTGAGCAACATCAGCATGATCGCCTGCATTTTATCAGTTAAGGCTAAGCAGCCATTGCCCGATCTTAGCTACCGGGAGTTACAACTATATTTGAGTGACGAGTCTGGATTGGATAAGCTACAGCAGGTGCTGCCACTAACTCTTTTTGAGCTTAGAGGTATTTCGGTGCTTACCATTACCGATGTTACTGCCAAGCAGGCGGTAGAAAATATTAAAAGTATAAGATTGAGCCGTGTGCCAGGCAGTGAGGGTGTCGCTTATGGAGAGGTGATACAATCGCTTAAAGTGCTGGTGCAAAATGCCAATATCCAGTTCGATCTTTTTCCTTTCGTAAGGGTAAACAACAAAATGGTTTATGGGTATGTAAAAGGCGGAAGCGGTCTGTTGTTTTCTGTATGGGGTGAAGARACTTTAAGTCCCGAAGCTTTTCGGCAGATTGCCGAAGGTTACGCCGCAAATCCGAATTCCTTTTACTCGCCCGATATCTGGGCCGAAAGCAAAGAGATGTTTCCCTGGTTAGACAGGTTTAGGGAGCTAAATGTAAAATCGATGGCGCTCCTACCTGTATTTCACAACCAGATTTTGGTTGGCGTATTAGGCATGCACACCTGGGTTGGAGAAACTTTCGACGAAAAAAAAATTACTTTATTGGAGCCCGTTTTAGCGCCTATTGCTCAACTCTTACAGGTCTATATCGATGAGTTTAATCTTGAGATTGAAAACATCATCAAAGAAAAATATACCTCTATCCAACCTGCTGTACAGTGGAAGTTTAATGAAGCTGCCTGGCATCACCTTTACAATAAGAAAAGGAATTTGCCACAGCGTAATGAGGATATTAGTTTTGCAGACGTTTATCCCTTTTATGGCGCAATAGATATTAGGAATTCTACTACTGAACGCAATGTAGCCAGTAAGGCCGATCTGAGCCTGCACTTGAGCCTGTTTCGAGAAACGCTGGAAGAGTTGAGCAAAATTTATAGCGATGCTTTGCTGGTAGAAATTATTTTTAACTGCAACAAGTGGAGTGATATTTTACAGGGCGACGAGTTGAACACAACTGATGAAAACAACCTCAATATTTTCCTTAAAGAAGAAACCAGCGATTACCTAAAGCTCATCTCCCAATCGCATCCTGATACCCAAAAGGTAATCGGTAAATATCTCGACCGCATTTCGGTGCCTCATGGCGAAGTGTATAAACACCGTCAGGCGCTGGAAACATCTATGCAGCTGATTAATACAGCCATTAACAATTATTTTGAAAGTGAACGCGAAAAACTGCAGGATTCTTATCCCTGTTATTTCGAAAAATTCAGGACAGATGGTGTTGAATACGATATTTATATCGGGCAGTCTATCGCTCCTGATCGGATTTTTAATCACTTCCATCTTAAAAATCTACGGTTATGGCAACTATCATCAATGGCTGAAATTGCCAAAATGGTTCAGCAGCTCCAGCCCGATCTGGCCGTTAAGTTGGCCACCACACAACTTATCTTTATCCATAACCATCCAATAGACATTAGTTTTAGGATCGACGAGCGGAAGTTCGATGTAGAAGGCGCTTACAATATCAGGTATCAGATGATCAAAAAAAGGATCGATAAGATACTTATTCGCAATTCGCAGGAGCGCCTTACCCAGCCCGATAAACTAGCACTGATCTATTTCAATAAAAGAGATATTGACGATTACCTGCCCTTTGTGAAATATCTGCAGGAAACTGGCGTATTGAAATCTGAAACTGAAGATCTTGATTTGGAAGATTTACAGGGACTAAGTGGATTAAAGGCATTGCGCTTAACTATTTTTTAAACATTTAATTTGGACTTCCTTAGTCTAATATCTTCAATAAGTTACACAGGCACCCTCTGCAAATATTTGGCGGTTTAGCTATATTGCGTTAGCTAATCAAACATGCCCCAATCGCTATGCGCAAACTATTTTCGCTGTTTTTATTTCTAACAGTTACAGTACAATTACACGCTCAAACTAATGAAGCCAGCCTGGTGAGTCCGCTGATTAATCAATACCAATCAGACGAGACCATGTTAAACCGTAAATATACGCTCAAGCGATCGGAAGAATACTTTAAGCGGATGGAACGCTTTTATGCTGAATGGAAAAAACAATTAAAGGCATTGCCTTTTAACAAGCTAACTGTAAATGAAAGGGTAGATTATATTTTGCTTAAACGCGATATCCGATCAGATTCGGCAAGTTTGCAACAGCACTACGCCGAATTTAGAAGCAGTATTTTTACTTTGCCTTTTGCCAAAATACTGTTGGATTTTGAAGCAAAGCGAAGAGTTGGCCAGCAACAAGATGGTAAAATTACCAAAGAACAATTCGAACAACTGAAAGAAGCTATTCAGAAAACCACAAAAGCAGTAGAAAACAAAGACCTGGCAGTTACGCCAGTACAGGCTTCTTGGGCGCAGGAAACCGTTAATCAATATCTGGCTGTATTTACCGAAGCTTATAAGTTTTATGATGGCTACGATCCGCAATTCACCAAAGCCACCAAAGCAGTTTATCCTGATGTAGTAGATGCCGTAAAGGATTATGCTGCTGCACTGGGTAAAATAGCTAAGCCGTCAAATGCCAAAGACGATGGAAGTGGCATTATTGGCAATCCGATAGGAAGAATAGCTTTATTAAGCAGCTTAAAGGATGAGATGATTGCTTATACTCCTGAGCAGATTGAGGCCATTGCCATGAGAGAATTTGCCTGGTGTGATGCCGAAATGCTTAAAGCCTCGCAACAAATGGGCTTTGGTAACGAATGGAAAAAAGCACTTGAAAAAGTAAAAACAGATTATCCTGAATTGGGGAAACAGCCTGAACTGGTTTATGAACTGGCTAATGAAGCCATAGACTTTGTAGAGAAAAATAAACTCATCGCCATTCCAGCCCTGGCTAAAGAAGGCTGGCGCATGCGCATGCTAAGTCCGAAGGAGCAATTATTTGCGCCGTTTTTTCTAGGTGGCGAATCCGTATTAATTGCTTATCCAACAGAAGACATGACCGAGGATGCCAAAATGATGACCTTACGTGGCAATAACAGGCATTTTTCCAGAGCTGTAGTTTTTCATGAGCTTATTCCCGGGCACAACCTTCAGTATTTTATGCAAAGCCGCTACAAGCCTTATCGCAAAGTATTTGGTACACCTTTCTGGACGGAAGGCTGGTCGCTGTATTGGGAGATGTTGCTGTGGGACCAGAATTTTGCAAAATCTCCTGAAGATAAAATTGGAATGCTTTTTTGGCGCATGCACCGTTGTGCGCGTATCATTTTTTCAATGAACTACCATTTAGGCAAATGGACACCTCAGCAGTGTATCGATTTTTTGGTAGATCGTGTTGGTTTTGAACGTGCTAACGCAGAAGCAGAGGTACGTAGATCGTTTACCGGAGGTTATGGGCCATTATACCAAATTGGGTACATGTTAGGTGGATTACAGTTCAGGGCATTGCACAAAGAGCTGGTACAAAGTGGTAAAATGACCAATATTCAGTTTCATAATCGCATACTCCRCGAAAATAATATGCCTGTAGAAATGGTAAGGGCCTTGTTAACCAACCAGCAATTACCCGAAAATTTCAGTACCCAATGGAAATTTGCCGGCGATATCAAATAGTATACAATTTTGGCGGATGTGCTACGGCATGAGGCAATAGATGATCAAAAAAAGGAGTGAAAAATATTTACCCATAATTTGCAGGAGCGACTTACCCTGTCTGATAAATTGGCATTGATCTATTTTAACAAGAAGGGTACCGACAATTACCTCCGCCCGTAAAATGTCAACAGGAAATAGGGGTACTAAAGTCCGAAACTAAAGATTTTGATTTTGGAAGATTAATAAGGTGAGGCGGATTAAAAGCCAGGCGTTTACTATTTATAACTTATTTTTTAGTTTGCCTGTGTGTTGCATTGGCGATTAGTGTTGAAAAGTTGATAAGTATTTTTACATGCTTGTATTTTTGGTATGGCTATTGCAATACGTGTGCCAACGCTTATTCAACGTTAAAAGAAAATTTATGAAACTACAACTATTTAAAACACTCCCAGTTGCACTCGCTGGTTTACTCATCGGGTCGGTTGCTTCAGCTCAAGAAAGCCCTGCAACTTCCGCAACAACGTTCAGAACATGGTCTATCGGTGTAAACGCTGGTGTACTTACTCCATTGTCACCATTAGGTGGGAAAAATGATTTCAGTAATAACAAATCAAGTTTAGGTTATGGCCTTTACATTAAAAAACAATTTACACCTTATTTCTCTCTTCGTTTAGATGGAGTTCGTGGTAAATTAAAGGGAGATAATACCGAGCCTTACGAAAGTGGTTTGGTAAACAACTCTCCAGTAAGAGCATTCGATACAGAGTTATCTTATTCAGGAAGTTTAAATGCTGTAGTAAACATGTTCAATATTGATATGTTTAAAAAAGAGAATACATTACAGCTTTACGCTTCTGCCGGTGCTGGTATCGCGGCCTACAAACCGACCATTACTACAGCAGCTGGAACTTCGACACTTAATGGTGGGGATAACATCAATGAGTTGATTATTCCTGTAGGCTTAGGGGCTAAATTTAAAATTTCTGACGCGGTTAATTTAGATTTAGGCTGGACTATCAACTTTGTTGATGGTGATAACTTAGACGGTTATTATAAAAATGGAAACGATAAATATAACTACGCTTACGCTGGTTTAGAGTTTGCTTTAGGTAGCGGAAAACAATTGGCTTTCCACAATCCGGTAGCTTTAACGTACGATGAAGCTTTAAAAGCAAAACAAACTGCAGAAGGTTTAAAAGCTGATTTAAACGCTCAAAAAGCTGAAAATGCAAAACTACGTTCAGAAATGAACGACATCTTGAAAGATACAGATGGCGATGGTGTTGCAGATAAATTAGACAAATGCCCAGATACACCAGCTGGTACTGTTGTTGATGGTTCTGGTTGTCCGTTAAAAACTCCAGAAAAAGTTGTAGAGAAAGTAATCGTAACCGAAGAAGATCGTAAAGTTGTTAACGAAGCGATTAAAAACTTAGAGTTCGATTTAGGTAAAGCAACCATCCGTTCTAAATCTTATGCTTCTTTAAACAGAGTTGCTGCATTATTAATCCAGAAAAACTTTAGCTTAAAATTAGCTGGCCACACAGATAATACAGGTTCAAAAGAATTAAACTTGCGTTTATCAAAAGATAGAGCAGAATCTGTAAAAGCTTATTTAGTTTCTCAAGGTGCAAATGCATCACGTATTGAGGCTACAGGTTATGGTATGGGTCAACCAATTGCTACCAACAAAACAGCGGCTGGTCGTCAACAAAACCGTCGTGTAGAGTTTACCCTTTACTAGTCTGTTTTAACACACATATTAAAGCGCCCCGAATTTATTGGGGCGCTTTTTTTTATATGCTAAAACCACCTAATGCTAGTCGTCGCGTCTCGCTACGACATAAGATAGTTCTGTAATGTTATGTTAGCATTTTTTAATGTCTTCATGAGACACTAAGACCAGATTAGTGCAAACCAGAGCTTTTTGTTTTAAATAGATTTTTATTTGTACTAGATTTCTACTCGATCGTCATGCTGAATTTATTTCAGCATCTTTCTAGCCAATAGACCCTGAAATGAATTCAGGGTGACGGCACTATTGTTTAATTGCATTTTCATTTTATTTAAGCGAAACAATTACTTTTTTGATTTCGCTTAAATCATTCATTTCAAAATTTGGTGATTGCGGATAAAAACGCTGGTAAATGATTTTATCGTCTTTGCTATCATAAACACTGATTATTTTATCATTAGAACGTTGAGTGTAAACTACATACTTAATATTCGTTTCAGTATTCAAAATTAAACTATCCAATTCCTTGTACGATACAAATTTGAGTTTATAATTATAAGGTTCTAAAACTACCCCCGATTGAGGCAAAAGAGTCAATTTGGATGAGAATACCTGCTTAATATACTCAGGCACATACAGCGTTTCTTTTGTTAATTCTGGTAAACGTACTTTATTGTAAAACTGGTAATCTAAATTACAATCCTTGTTTGCGAGCAATCCATCATTAATCTGTTTTAAATACCCTGTTAAAAATCCTGGCGACCAATTGAGAAAATTCGACTTGTTGTAAAGGGTTGATATAAGGTTATTTCTTATCGCCCTTTTCGAGCCAGTAGTAATGTCCTGAATTTCTATTTGAAGATTGGTACTCCGATCAGCAAAAAGTGTAACCGTCGCAAATACACTTTCTTCCTTTGTTTTAGGTTTTTTGGATGGACTAACCAGCTTTAATGCGTAAACTACGTTTACATTTTTGGTGCTATCCAGCTTATTGGCATAACCATCGAAATAGAAGAACGAATAGTTTGAAAGCGTATCGTAACGGGCAAGTTCTTCGGGTTTAATAATTTTATAAGGTGTAATCGTCCAGTTTTTTTTAATGGCCCGATCAAATTTTTCTAATTCAGCATAATCCGCATACTGTAAAGTAAACAAGGTTGTTGTTTTTTTAAATATCTCTAATTTTTGACTGTTTAAAAGAGCAGCTCCGAAATAAGATACCTGACTTTTACAAATTGTAGCCGATAAAATAAATAGGCTAAATAAGAGAATTCCTCTAGCTTTTAACATATTAAGTGTTTTCATTTTGTGTTTGACTATGATAAGAAAAATTTGACAAATATTTTGAATTTTTCTGTTGCATTAACAAAATACATTCATTAGCTTTGTTATGCAAGCATAATAAATTAGCAAAATGAAACAACAACAAACCATAGATTACCACATTAAGTTTGCCTGGCAAAATATGTTTAATAAGTACAATCAAATGGCATCTGGTTTTGGGATTACCCAGGCCATTGGTTATATGCTTATTAATATAGATGATGCCGAGGGAACTGCGGTTTCAAATTTAGCAGGCTTACTTGGGGTTAAAGCAACCAGTTTATCCCGTATGTTAAATAATATGGAAGAGGCCAACCTTATTTACCGTGAAACATCCGCAGGTGATAAACGATCGGTAAAGGTTTTTCTAACTGATTTCGGTAAAGAGAAAAAACAATTGGCTAAAGGTGTTGTTCGAAAATTTAATGAATATCTCGATGAGCATTTCTCTAAAAAGGAGAAAGAGACTTTTATTAACCTATTGATAAAACTAAATGATATCACGGTAGCCTATACTGTTGATTAACAAATATAACAATCAAATCTGTTTGGTAGGTTGCTACATAAATGATTCTATCAGACTAATGAAAAGCAAATAGATAATGAAACGAAGCATTAATAAAGTTGCAGTTTTAGGTTCGGGTATTATGGGGTCGCGTATTGCATGCCACTTCGCCAACATTGGTGTAGAGGTTTTGTTGTTAGATATAGCCCCCAAAGAGCTAAGTCCCGAAGAGCAGGCAAAAGGATTAACATTGGATAATCCAGCTGTAAAAAACCGGATTGTTAATACAGCTTTGCAAACGGCCGTAAAAACCAATCCATCGCCAGTTTATAGCAAAAAAGCATTAAATAAGATCAAAACTGGAAATTTCGACGATGATATGCCGAAAATTGCCGGTTACGATTGGGTAATTGAAGTCGTGGTCGAAAATCTTGATATCAAGAAAAAAGTTTTCGAGCAGGTAGAGCAGTTCCGTAAACCGGGCACATTGATTACTTCGAATACTTCTGGTATTCCAATCCACTTAATGGCTGAAGGAAGGAGTGATGATTTTAAATCGCATTTCTGCGGTACACACTTTTTTAATCCGCCCCGCTATTTAAAATTGTTAGAGGTTATCCCTACACCACACACGCAACCTGAAATTGTTGATTTTCTGATGCATTATGGCGATAAGTTTTTAGGGAAAACAACTGTTTTATGTAAAGATACTCCAGCTTTTATTGCCAATCGTGTAGGTGTCTATTCCATCATGGCACTTTTGCATTTAGTTGAAAAACTGGATTTGACAGTAGAAGAGGTTGATAAATTTACCGGACCAGCCTTGGGTAGACCAAAATCGGCTACTTTCCGTACTTCGGATGTGGTGGGTTTAGATACCATGATCAAAGTAGCAAAAGGACTTTATGATAACTGTCCGGATGATAAAGCACACGATTTGTTTAAACTTCCAGCATACGTGCAAAAAATGGAAGAGAACAAATGGCTTGGCGATAAAACCAAACAGGGTTTCTATAAAAAAACCAAATCTGCCGATGGTAAAACCGAAATCCTGGCGCTTGATTTAAAAACTTTAGAATACAAAGCACAGCAAAAAGTAAAATCGGCTACCTTAGAAATGACTAAACCGGTTGAAAATCTTCGTGAGCGTATGAAGATTTTTGCCAAAGGAAAAGATAAGGCGGGCGAGTTGTTCCGCCATTCTTCATTTGGTTTATTTGAATATGTATCAGATAGAATTCCTGAAATTTCTGACGAATTGTACCGTATCGATGATGCCATGCGTGCTGGTTTCGGTTGGGAGCTTGGCCCCTTCGAACTTTGGGATGCAGTTGGCGTAAAAGAAGCCATCGAAGGAATGGAGCAATATGGCAATAAAGCTGCGGCTTGGGTACATGAAATGCTCGATGCCGGAAATACTTCATTCTATAAAGTAGAAGATGGCGTTAAAAAATATTACGATATCCCTTCTAAAAGTTATAAAGCCTTACCAGGAACCGATGAGTTCATCATCTTGGATAACCTCCGCGAAAATAAAACCCTTTGGAAAAACTCAGGTGTTTCGATTATCGATCTGGGCGATGGCATTCTGAATGTAGAATTCCACACCAAAATGAATACCATTGGCGGGGATGTGATCTCTGGAATAAACAAAGCGATTGATATGGCCGAGAAAGATTACCGTGGTTTGGTAATCGGCAATGATGGTGCAAATTTCTCTGCCGGTGCAAATGTGGGTATGATTTTTATGATGGCGGTAGAGCAGGAGTGGGATGAATTGAATATGGCGATCAGAATGTTCCAGAATACTTCGATGCGCATCCGTTATTCTTCTATTCCGGTTGTGGTTGCCCCGCATAATTTAACCCTGGGTGGTGGTTGCGAATTCAGTTTACATGCCGATCACGTTCAGCTTTCGGCCGAAACCTATATGGGTTTGGTTGAGTTTGGTGTTGGCGTTATCCCTGGTGGCGGCGGAACAAAAGAATTTGCTTTGCGTGCTTCTGATGAGTATAAAGATGATCAGATTGTGCAAAATGCTTTGAAAGACCGTTTCTTAACCATCGGAATGGCGAAAGTTTCTACTTCTGGTTACGAGGCTTACGAGCTGGGCTATCTGCAAAAGGATAAATTCTCGATTTCAATGAACCGGAACCGCTTATTGGCCGATGCAAAAGCTAAAGCAATAGAATTGGCTGATGCCGGTTATACGAAGCCTGTACAACGCAACGATATCAAAGTATTAGGAAAGCAAGGTTTAGGAATTGTTTATGCTGGTGCAAATAGCATGTATGCGGGACATTTCATTTCTGAACACGATAAAAAAATATCCGAAAAATTAGGTTATGTGATGTRTGGAGGCGACTTATCGGCTCCAACAGAAGTAACGGAGCAATATTTATTGGATCTGGAAAGAGAAGCCTTTTTATCACTTGCAGGTGAGCGGAAATCGTTAGAGCGGATCCAGTCGATAATTACTAAGGGGAAACCGTTGAGGAATTAATGGATACATAGAAATATATGGGGTTTCTGCGACGTCACCCTGAATTTATTTCAGGGTCTTTCCAGGATAGATGCTGAAACAAGTTCAGCATGACGAACGCGAAAAATTAAAAAGATAATATTGGCTATTGCCATAAAAATACTAAAAATAATGGAAGCATATATTATAGCCGGATATCGTACAGCAGTGGGCAAAGCACCCCGTGGCGTATTCCGTTTTACAAGAGCTGATGATTTAGCCGCAGAAGTAATCAGGGCTTTAGTGGCATCGGTTCCGAATTTAGATAACGAACAGATTGATGATGTAATTGTGGGTAACGCTACTCCAGAAGCAGAGCAAGGCTTAAATATTGGCCGTATGATTTCGCTAATGGGTTTGGATACTGATAAAGTTCCTGGTGTTACGGTAAACCGCTATTGTGCATCGGGTTTAGATACCATTGCTACAGCAGTTGCCAAAATTAAGGCTGGCATGGCCGATTGTATTATTGCAGGTGGGGTAGAGGTGATGAGTGGAATGCCTTTTGGAGGTTGGAAGCTTGTACCAAATGCAGAAGTTGCAAAAAACAATCCAGACTGGTATTGGGGCATGGGCTTAACCGCCGAAGCAGTAGCTAAAGAATATAATGTGAGCCGTGAAGATCAAGATGCTTTTTCGTTAAAATCTCATGAAAAAGCTATTCACGCTATAAAAAACGGTCATTTAAAAGACGGTATTCTGCCAATCACAGTAAACGAAAATTACCTCGATGCAAACCTTAAAAAGAAAACACGTTCTTACGTGGTTGATACCGATGAGGGTCCACGTGCAGATACTACTCTAGACAAATTGGCGAAACTGAAGCCCGTATTCGATGCGGTTGGAAGTGTAACTGCTGGTAACTCATCGCAAACATCTGATGGGGCAGCTTTTGTGCTAGTGGTTTCTGAAAAGAAAATGAAAGAATTAAATGCAGAACCGATTGCCAGGTTGGTGAGTTATGGTATTGCGGGTGTTCCGCCACGCATTATGGGGATTGGCCCAATTGAGGCAATTCCAAAAGCGTTGAAACAAGCCGGTTTGAAAAAAGAGGATATCGATTTAATTGAACTGAACGAAGCTTTTGCCTCACAATCGTTAGCCGTAATCAGAACATTAGATTTAAATCCCGACGTAATTAATGTAAATGGTGGTGCAATTGCATTAGGGCATCCGCTGGGTTGTACAGGAGCAAAACTTACCGTACAGATCACGAATGAGCTAAAAAGACAAAATAAAAAGTACGGAATGGTAACCATGTGCGTAGGAACCGGGCAAGGTGCAGCGGGGATATTTGAGTTGTTGTAATTAGTATCAAGATGTGGGTATCAAGTATCGAGATTGAATAATAAGTGTAAACAAGTTTATAAAATCATCCCAGACATATTTGTATTCATAATTTAATACTAAAGCATATGCATAATTTTAAAGAACTAAAAGTTTGGCAAAAATCAATCGACTTAGCTGTTGAAGTTTATAAAGCGACATCACTCTTGCCGAATGAAGAAAGATTTGGATTGATTTCACAAATGAAAAGATGTTGGGTATCAATTTCTTCAAATATAGCTGAGGGTTCTGGTAGAGGAGGTGGTACTCAATTCAAATATTTTTTGAACATAAGCCAAGGTTCAGCTTTTGAGTTAGAGACACAATTGATTATTTCAAACCGACTTGAATTACTAGATGATGAATTATCAGCCGATTTGATTGAGAAAACTACTGAGATTCAAAAAATGGTTTATGCTTTGGATAGAAGTATCAAAGTATAAGCATTAAGGTTTGAGTATAAAGTGTCCAGATTGAATAAAAGAAATAATAGAAAAAATAATAAAGCGATATCAAGTTTTGAACACAGTTTTGATGCCTGATAATAGCTGCATAATATTGAAATTTAGTGATATCTAGTGTTAAGCTTTGTCTTGATACCTAATACTCGCTACTAGATACTAAAACAATGGAAACAACTGAAAAAAAGACAATTAAAGGCGGTGAATTCTTAATTAAGGATACCACTTATCAGGAAGTATTTATCCCTGAAGAATTTGATGAAGAGCAGCAGATGATTGCACAAACCTGTCGCGATTTTCTGGCGKCTGAGGTTTATCCCAATTTAGATAAAATTGACAAACAGGAAGATCCTGAACTAATGCCAACAC
>NZ_JBFTRT010000079.1:0-11926 GCF_056399685.1 Pedobacter sp. 01N416 | reverse complement strand
CATTTATTGTGATCGGCTGTACATTAAATATTTTCATTGGAGCGTATTTAAAATGTATTAACAGTTAGTTTATGAGGTTTATTCTCAATTTATATTGGCGAAACTTTTGTAAAATCTTTTCTTAAATTTTACTAACCAATTTCAAGGTTTTTAAGTCGTAAATTAGAATTTCACCCTTATCCGTTTTGTCGTACTTGTTATTGTTGTTGGTGTCAACGTGCCCCGTCACAACAATAGTTCCTGTTTGTTTGTTCACAACCCAGGTCCTTACGAAGAGTTTGTTATCCGTTAACTGTGTTCTTTTTTGTCCGTCAGGAGATAAGATTATAACCTGTTTTGGGTCATTCCAATCAATTCCCTTTTTTTCGTCAAGATCAATAGTTTGAGCAGAAATAATAATTTGGTTAATGCCCAGGTGATCAATCTTAACTTGTTCCAGTTTTTCAAAATAACCATCACTCGGGAAATCTACCTGTTTGGTTTGCCCGTTTTTAGTGTTAACAAACAGCAGGTATTTGTTTTTAGCATCAGGTATTTTTCCCCAATTTTCAACACTTGCAATTACATAATCTGTGCCTTCAATTTCTGTTAATTTGTTGAAATGAGTATAATTGTTTTTATCCTGACCATAAGAGGACAGGGAGAAAATACTTAAGATGGTTATGAATATTTGCTTCATTCTTGTTTGACCTATAATGTTTATACTTATTTATCTGGTTCACTTTTCCATTCATGCTCAACGTTTGTCATAAGCAGCGCATTGTCAAAAGTCACCGATCCCGGTGGGAAAAAATCTTCGTTTTCAAAAAAACTTGATTTTACTTTCAAAACCTCAAGTGGCCTAACTTGCCAATGGTATGCTTTTAATCTGAGGCCATCAAATTTGTCTTTATTTGGTGAATATCCAAGGTCGCCGTTTTCAAAAAAGTCAGATGCATTTTCTAGTGTTTTAAAAATTGATTTATTGTTAAACAAAGGAGTCTCATTAGCATCAATTAATATCTCGGTATTATCTGAGCTCTTAAAGCTAATTTGGTAATTTCCGTTTTCTTCTTCTATGTTGAATTTTGCATGAAAGTGTTTGCCAGGAAATATTCGTCCACCAACTAGCGCATTTAATTTTAGCGAAGTATCCCGACGTGGTATATAAACTCCAGATTTTGTTATACCATCCTCATCCCATTCAACTGCAATTCGATGCGCACCATTTTCAGAATTTACGCCCATAAAGTTTGGTAACCCTTTTGGTTTTATATTTTTTAGTCTGATTAGACAGATTCCAACAATGGCCTTTTCCATATAAACTTTTGGCCTAAAAGGAAAGGGAATCAATTCTTTCACAATCTTTGAGTCGGCTGTGAAGTTAATTAAGATTCTTCTGTCAATATATCCATGTATTGTTGGGATTCTCATGCCGCTTTAATTTTTCCGCTAACTGAAGTAAATATAGTCGAAATCACAACAATATTAATGTTGTTCAATTAAGAGATAATATGTGACGTGAGCTTTGGGCTTAATTTCGTAATTGCGAACTGAAGCAAGGGTTTTGCGTAGGGGGGAGCGCCTGCTAAGCAAGCTTGAACACCGTTAAAACAATGAGCTACAAATGAAAAATCTTTTTTGATGATAATTCAGGGATAGATTGCTTCGGCTCGCTCATATCCAGCTCAGCAATGATGTCTACTTTAATTATGTACAACGAATTGATAATCAATTAAAAATATACAAAACTCGCGTTATGTATTAATAAAAAATGCCTCCAATTTATTGTTGCCATTTTTTTATATTATATTTTGATGAATTTTTAGTGGGGCATGTTATGGATTGTACGGAATTTTTATATTTGGTTTTAACTTCTGCTAAATAGATTATACGCTCAAATGAAAAAAATAAACGGTAAAATCCAATCCTCATTTCCCAGAACATATCTGCATAACACCAATAAAAAGGGATGAAGTTTACTCACGAACAGATTTTAAAGTTTGCTCCTGATGATGCATCTGTAAAAGCAGGGAAAGCATTGGCTACGCCATCGAAATGGGTGGTTACGGCCGTTCACGAAAAGGCACTTTGGGGTGATTGTCAGGGGAGCGGTAAAACACCCTATAAAACCATTGTCGATTTAGGCAACCTTGCTTTTAAATGCTCTTGCCCGAGTAGGAAATTTCCTTGTAAACATGGCTTGGGTCTACTTTTTTTATATGTTTCCCATTCATCGATTTTTTCCGAGGAAAAAGATCTGGCGCCACAAGTAGAAGAGTGGATCAATAAACGCTCTGCGAAACAGGAAGAAAAAAAGCCTAAAGAAGATGTCGTAGTAGATGAAAAAGCTCAGCAAAAAAGAGTAGAAGCAAGGGCTAAAAAAGTTGATTCAGGTATCGAAGAACTACGGTTGTGGATCAAAGATTTAGTGCGTACCGGTATCATGCGTATTCCGCAGAATGCCTACGATTTTAACAAAAATATAGCTGCAAGGATGGTGGATGCGCAGGCTGGTGGTTTAGCTAACAACCTCAAAAGGTTAAGTAACATTAATTTTTATAAAGAGGGTTGGCAAAAAACACTGATCAAATCGCTAAGCAAAACCTATCTGCTTACAGAGGCCTACAAAAATCAGGAACTGCTGGCCGATGATCTTAAACAGGAAGTAAGGTCGCTGGTTGGGTGGAACACACTAAAAGATGAAATACTAGCCACTACAGGTGTAACTGACGATTGGTATGTGCTATCGATTGATATTACCGAAGATAATAACCTGAAAACGGAGAAAATTTGGCTGTATGGTGAAAATACCAAGCGTTATGCGCTAATCATTAATTTTTATACAACGATTCAGGCTAATGCCAATAATCTAATATCGGGAAATGTTGTACATGCAGCGCTCGCTTTTTATCTATCACCCTCACCTTTAAGGGCTTTATTTAAAGGCGAAGTTCGAAAAGAAAATGTACAGCTTTTGCCAGAAACGCAAAGCAATATTGCCGATCTTTTTAGCCACGTTTCGGGTTTATTAACCATCAATCCATTTGTAGAAGAAATTCCTTTTTTACTATCTTCTGTAAAGGTCGTTTTCGAAAACGAAACCTGGTTGCTGGTCGATACGGATCAGAAATCCATTTTATTGAGCAACCTCGAAGATGAATGTTGGGTAATCCTGTCCATCACCAAGGGCAATGCTTTTGTATGCTTTGGGATTTATCAGAACGAGCAGTTCAACGTAGCGTCGGTTTTTATAAATGATAGATATTATCCGATAAAATGAGTGATCAGAATATTATAAAAACAGCCCTGTTGGGTACTGATAAAGTGCAGTTTGATCCGACACCCAATTTAATCGGAATAGGGAACCGAATTATTGCTGGGCAGGTAGATAAAGAAGATGCTTTTTTGAAAAATGCTGCGGTAAATTTCCTGTATAACGAATCCGGTAGGTTGCCTAATGTTTGTAGTCGTGTTCAGGAAAGCTGCCCGGATGAAGAAAAGGTCGAATTAGATGCATTGACTGGTTTTCAGATCAAATCGGCGCTCCAGTTAAAAGACGATGTGTTATTTTATTACCTTGTTTACCGTACCAATCAGGCCGATAAAATATTTGGTGCCGATCTGGTTCCCGATGCCTTAAATAAAGCTTTATCACAGAAAAAGAAAGCCGAAGCAGTTTTAACAGCCTGTGGTGAAACCGGAAAATGGCTCGCGGGCATCAATAAAAATTGGTCGCAACTTTTTGATTTCGCTCCATCAGGGCAGGATTGGGAAACAGGCAACCTGGAATGGCGCTTAAACTATTTTGCAGGTTTAAGAGCGGAGGCACCATCAGATGCTTTGGCTTTATTAAATGATCTGCAGCAGGAAAATGCGAATGTAAGGGCCGAATTTATCGCTTTATTGGAAATTAATCTTTCCATTAACGATGAAACTTTTTTAATGTCGGTTTTAAACGATAAGAGCAAAAAAGTAAAAGATATCGCCATTTACCTGCTTAAATTGGTGCCGGGCACCTCAATAAACCAACTATTTTTAAATCATCTCATCAATAGCCTGTCCGTTAAAGAAGAACGTGTACTGCTTGTTGCAAAGAAAAAAGTTTTGACCATTAACCCCGGGATTACACCAGGCGAAGACCTGCTTAAATACGGTTTAGAAAAAATCAGTTCGCAAAAAGGTGTTGATGATGCTGTTTTTTGGATAGCTCAGATTTTCGGATTTATGGATGTGGCAACACTGGCTTCAAAATTTAACCTTTCGGTAGAAGAATGGCTAAAATTAATGTTGAGCGATAAACATGCCGATATTTTTAAACCTTTTTTAAAAAATGCCGCAATCCATTTTAAAGATGCGTTTTTAAGTAAAAAACTACTCGAATCGGGGATTAAAGATGGAATCGAACTGCTAAAGTATGTTAATCCTAAAGAGCAGGCTACTTTTATTAAAGATCTGCTCGAAACAGATTTCAATAGGGTTCTCGATCTGGTGCTGGAAAGTTACGATATCATCGAAACGGCAATAGCTGAACGGATAATTAAAAAACTAATGGATAATCCTTATGCTATCCAAACCAATGTTTATCAAAAACTGGCCCTATCAATCCCAGATGGCTTGTTATCTCTATTGAAAAAATATGAAACGCCAGCTTCAGATAATTATCAGGTAAAATACTTCAGCAACCAGGTAGCAGGTATGATCCACTATATGGAGTTAAGGCAAACACTAAAATTTTAAAATCTAATTAACGTGGAAAATAACGTATTAAGACAATCTGCCGAACAACAGTTTAAGCAGGAAATCGAAGAATTAAAAAAAGAAGATAAACATGTGAAGCCTGTAAACTGGCAATTATCGCCACATGCCGTGATCGATTATTTAATGGGCAAAAAACTGGCTAATGGTTTTGAGATTACACCAAAATACATTGGTAACCGGAGGTTGATGGAAATAGCAGTAGCTACGCTTACTACCGATCGGGCATTATTGTTATACGGTTTACCGGGTACAGCTAAATCATGGGTTTCGGAGCACATTACTGCAGCCATTACAGGCAATTCTAACCTGGTGATACAGGGTACAGCAGGTACCAGCGAAGAAGCAGTGCGTTATGGTTGGAATTATGCCATGTTATTATCTGCTGGCCCGGTTAAGGAGGCGATTGTAGAAACGCCAGTGATGCGAGCGATGAAAGAAGGCAAAATTGTACGTATCGAAGAGCTTACACGGATCGCGGCCGATGTTCAGGATTCGCTGATCACCATTCTATCCGAGAAAATGTTGCCCATACCAGAACTGAATACGCAGGTGCAGGCGGTACAGGGTTTTAATGTAATCGCAACCGCAAATAACAGGGATAAAGGAGTAAATGAACTCTCGAGCGCATTAAAAAGGCGGTTTAATACCGTTATTTTACCTGTTCCTACTTCAATTGAAGAGGAAGTTAGCATTGTTGAACAAAGGGTAGCCAGTTTTAGCAAATCGATTCATCTGCCTGTTCAAAAATCCATTACAGAAGAAATTAAAAGGATCGTAACCATTTTTAGGGAACTCCGTAATGGGGTTTCGCTTGATGGTAAAACTAAATTAAAGTCGCCATCTGGTACGCTTAGTACTGCAGAAGCCATTTCAGTAATGAACAACGGGCTGGCTTTGGCCTATCATTTCGGCGATGGATCTTTAAAAGCTGACGATATTGCCAGCGGTATTATCGGCTCTGTGATCAAAGATCCCGTTCAGGATAAAATTGTGATGCAGGAGTATATGGAAACCGTTTTGAAACAAAAAGACGGATGGAAAGACATTTACAGGGCTTGTAGAGATATCGTTTAATATGTCTGTTCATCTTTTAGGGATCAGGCACCATGGCCCTGGATCTGCCCGGCATGTTTTAGAAGCACTGGAAAACCTTAAACCCGATATTATTCTGGTTGAAGGTCCGCCAGAGGGAGAGGTTATTTTAAAATGGGTGGCTGATCGGGAAATGAAACCGCCGGTAGCTTTGTTGGCTTACGTACCCGATAATCCAAAACAATCGGTGTTTTACCCTTTCGCCGAATTTTCGCCTGAATGGCAGGCTATAGGCTATGGTTTGAAAAATAAAATCCCGGTAAGGTTTATCGATATGCCGCTTATCCATAAACTGGTAGAAACACCTGTGGAGGAATCAGCAGAAACCACAGCGCCAGATCATATCAGTACGGCAGATGAAGTGATTGATTTTAGCCCTGTTACTAAAAATCCCTTATCCTATCTGGCAGAGATTGCCGGTTTCGACGATCAGGAAGAGTGGTGGGAACATCATTTTGAAATTGCCAAACAACCGGAAGATGTTTTTGCATCAATAGGAGAGGCAATAGGTGTATTAAGGGAAAGAGTAACGGAAAATAACAAGACCGAAAAAATCCGCGAGGCATTTATGCGCCGCGGTATCAGGCAGGCCGAACGCGAAATGTACAGTGTAATTGTCGTTATATGCGGTGCCTGGCATGTGCCGGCTTTACTGCATATGCCCAAGCAAAAGGATGATGATGCATTATTAAAGAACCTGCCAAAAACGAAAATCGAAACCACATGGATTCCCTGGACGAGCGACCGACTGGCTTTTGAAAGCGGCTATGGGGCAGGTTTAGATTCTCCGGGCTGGTATAAACACGTTTGGAACAACCAGAGCGACGATGGTACGAGGTGGTTAACCTATAGCGCCAATGTTTTCAGACAGAATAAGATCGATATTTCTTCGGCACACGTTATTGAAGCCGTTAGGTTAGCAAATACGCTGGCAGCATTAAGAAACCTGAACAAGGCCGGCTTAAAAGAACTGAATGAAGCTACCCAAACGGTAATGTGTATGGGTGATGAAATTCCGATGCAGCTGATCAGGAGGGAACTCATTATCGGTAACGATATGGGAACTGTTCCGGAAGGGATTCCACAAGTGCCGCTGCAAAGAGATTTCGAACAGCAGGTTAAAAGTCTGCGTTTAAAAGTAATCAACGAAGAAAAAACGATCAATTTAGATTTAAGGGAAGCCAGTGGTTTACAAAAAAGCATCCTTTTCCATCGATTATTGATATTGGATATCAAATGGGCGAAGCAAAGATATATTGCAGGTAAGGGTACTTTTAAAGAAGAATGGCTATTGTTCTGGTATCCAGAACTATCTATCTCATTGCTCGAAAAAGCTCCTTGGGGCAATACAGTCGAAGCTGCCTGTAATCACTATTTAAAACATATTTCATCAACCTGTAGCCACTTGGCCGAAATAACGCAATTGGTAACCAAAGCATTGCCCGCCGATCTGCACGAAGGGGTGCAACTGGTGTTGACAAGGATGGATGAACTGGCGGCGATGACATCGGATATTGCCATGTTGATGGATGCTTTTATTCCTTTAACTGAGGTAAGCCGGTATGGGAATGTGCGAAAAACTGATCAGGAAACCATAGGCCTTATTCTTCAATCGATCTTTTCGCGTTTAAATGCAGGTTTACCATCAAGTTGTTTGGGCATTGATGAAGAACAGTCTGTTATTATTACAGATAAGATCAAAACTGTAAATAAATCTATTTTGTTTTTAGATGATGAGGTAATGAAAAATGATTGGCTCGAAACCCTTTCTAAAATATTAAAACTTAAAAATGTAGTCCCACTGGTTCACGGAACCTGTTGTAAACTGTTGTACGATTCGAAAGTGATCGGTACGGAGGAAACCGCACTGGAGTTTAGCAGGGCACTTTCTGTAGGAAGCGATCCGGCTTATTCGGCTCTTTGGATAGAAGGGTTTTTAAAAGATGCCGCAACGGTTTTAATTTTTGACCACGAAATCTGGGATATCCTAAATAACTGGCTGGCCGGAATAAGTGGTGAAGTGTTTATAGAAGTTGTTCCTTTATTGAGGCGCACTTTTGCAGCTTATAATCCTTCCGAAAAAAATAGTATTGCACAAAAGATCAAACAAGTACCCTCATCGGGCAAAAATGTAGTGCATAAAGAAGAACTGGATGTAGCACGGGCAGAAATGGTTTTGCCGATACTCGAAAAAATATTGGGTTTTTAAACTTACACTATGAACGAAGAATTAGAAAAAAGGTGGCGGTTAATATTGGGCGGACAAACTCGGCAGGAGTTGGATATGGTGCTTACCAAAGTAGAAACTGGCATCGATAATACTTTAGAGGCTTTATATAATTCAGATCGAAAAGGAGGCTTAGGGCCTTCATCTCCAAATGTATCGAGGTGGCTGGGCGATATTCGCGAATATTTTCCACAAACTGTGGTAAAAGTAATGCAGCAGGATGCTATTAAACGCATTAATCTTACCTCAATGCTTACCGAGCCCGAAATGCTTGAAACACTCGTTCCTGATGTTCATCTGGTGGCCAACTTAATGACTTTAGGCCGGGCCATACCGCAAAAAACGAAGGCAACAGCACGTTTGGTGGTTCAGAAAGTGGTTGATGAACTAATGCAGAAGTTAATGTCGCCAACACAACAGGCCATTACCGGGAGCCTTAACCGCTCAGCGAGGAACAGAAGGCCCAAACACAATGAGATCAACTGGGCCGAAACCATTAAACGGAACCTTAAACATTACCAACCCGAATATAAAACCATCATTCCTGAAACCCGGATCGGTTATGGCCGGAAAAGGAAATCGATGAAGGACATTATACTCTGTTTGGATCAAAGTGGATCGATGGGAACTTCGGTGGTATATTCGGGGATTTTTGGTGCCGTAATGGCTTCTATTCCTGCAATTACCACCAAAATGGTTGTTTTTGATACTGAAGTTGCTGATTTAACCGAGGAGTTAAATGATCCTGTTGATCTGCTTTTTGGTGTTCAGCTGGGGGGAGGTACCGACATCAATAAGGCATTAACCTATTGTGCTCAAATTATAACAAAGCCGTTGGATACGGTATTGGTACTGATCACCGATCTATACGAAGGCGGGAATTTGGAAGCCATGAAAAATATGGCTGCACAGCTGGTTAACAATGGGGTACAATTGATTACGCTTTTGGCACTTAACGATGATGGCTCAACAGCTTTTGATCATCGAAACGCCGAATTTCTATCTTCTTTGGGGGTGCCCGTTTTTGCCTGTACACCTGATTTATTTCCTGAATTAATGGCTGCGGCATTAAATAAACAGGACATTAATCAATGGGCAGGTGATCATGATATAAAAGTGCATGCGAAGTAGTTAAGTAAAATTTTCTATATAGAACAATCGTCACCTCGACTGCATTGCACTCCGCTCGAAATGACGGAATTTATTGACGTAGATCTTCTTATTTAAACAATTCAAAAAAAATGCCTCCCGATTTCGGAAGGCATTTTTTGTTTCAGTAAGACTTTAGAGGTTTCTCTATCTTAAAACGAATACGTTAGTCCTCCGAAAATATTAAATCCGTTTACCTGATAGTACAAGTACCTGCTGTAGTTTGTATTTAAGATATTGTTTGCTTTAGCAAAAACAGAGAATTTTTTGTTGATGCGGTAATCAGCACCAAGGCCTAAATCTACGTAACCTTTAACCGTTTCAATAAGTTCTATATTGGTATTGGGAATTATGTATTGTGAAGCGGGAACAGGAGCGCCGGTATATACTTTAGCTTTAATATCATCCTGAATTACAACACCAGCGTTAAAGCTTAGTTTTTTATTATAGGTATAAACAAAGTTCGAACTTACTTTTAAACCCGGTTTAAACCAAGAGTAGGTTTCTGAGGCAGGTTTCCAATCGTCGATATTTAATTTACCTGTCCATTTTAAGGCATCGCTTACCTGAACAGAAATTTCACCTTCTAAACCTGTTAATTTCGTTTTACCGAAATCGTATATCACATCAAATTTGTTAAAGTCAGTAAAGTTGTTCACGAACAAAGGCATATCATCGAACTGTTTTACATATACGCGTGCTTTGTAACCAAAACCCGGTCCGCCGGTACCTTTAATACCAGCGCTGAAACTTAACTTTTCAACCGTGTTTTTAACTACAACATTGCTGTTTAACCAAGGGTTTTCATCGGTAAAGCCTTTTAACGAGTTTCTGTTTACATCACCTTTAACTTCTCCGAAAACCTGTAAATAATCAGGAATTAAAGTGAAATCGGCCGTAACGGCAGGGAATATTTTAGAGCTGCTGAATGCACCAAATTCCTGTACGAAATTTATCCCCGCTGTAATTTTAGCACCTTTAACCTGTAAACGGATATAAGGATTTAAGCGCAACAGGTTATTGCCAACACTGGTTAAAGCATCTTTGCTGTTACCAAATTCGGTTGATGCGGCTAAACCTAAGTTTAACGAGTTAATACGTTTGTTTACATAACCATTTAAGCTCAGGTAGTTTTCTTTTGCGCTGAATTTATCATTCCAGATATAACCATTGGCTTTTAAAGCATAACTAAAAGCATCTTCATCCTCTGTAAAGTTTTTTACCAGCTCACCTTCCAGTTCAATGGTGGTTAAGGCCTGTTTATCAGGGTTAGGGTTAAGCGTAGGTCTGGCATCATCTATACCATAAAAATAGGTGCCGTTACGTTCAAAATTAATGCGGCCACTAACTGTGTTTTGATCTAAAATACTGCGGCCAAAAACACTTAATTGTTGGTTACTGCTATTCTGTTTGTTCAGCTTTCCTTCCTGACTAAAATGTTTAAAGTATCCACCAATCTGTAAACCTTCATCTTTACCGGTGTTAAAATAAGCTTCGCCCAGAAGGGTAGCCAACGACCCGAATGCACCTTTTACATAATTGTTAACCAATATGCTTTCTTTTTCTTCTGCCAAAGCCTGTGCCTGTAACTTTTGGATATCGCTGTTCAATTCCAGCTTTCTATCTAAAATGCTATAGTTCAATTTTGCTTTGTAAGTTTTAACATCATCTAAATTTGGGCTTCGTCTCAGCTTTACAGCCTCGGCCAAAATTGGTTTATATGGACGAACTACTTCAATTTCTTCATTTACTACTGCTTTTTCATCGGCCTTTTTATCCTGCGCCTGTGCAGTCATTAATCCGGCAGCTAAAAAAAACAGTGAACTATATATATATTTAATCGATTTCATAATGCTACTTCTTCTGGTTTAGTTTTTCTAGTTTTTCTTTGGCTGTAGGGATAATATCATCCTTGCCTTCGTAATTATCAATTATACTGAGAAGAGTGCTTTTTGCCTGTAAATTATCTTTCAGGGCCACATAGTTATCAGATAAAAGGATAAACGCCTTTGCTACCCAGTAATCGTAAGCAGCCATGTTGTTAACCAGATCGAAACAGGTTTTAGATGAAGTTTTGAAATCACCTTTGTTGTATTCCAATAAAGCTAAATTATATTTTGCTTCTGCGGCAGCAACTGTTTTTGTTTTGGCCACTACATTTTTAAACTCCTTAATTGCTGTGGTGGTATCGCCTTTTAACAAGTAAGCTTTACCAGAGAATAAGCTCGAACTGTTTTTTTCTTCCTCAGAAGCTTTTTCCGACTCTTTGGTCAACTGTGCATATTTCAGCATGTCATCAGGCATGTTTAAAGCCGTGTAAGCCTTTAACAAATTGTTGATGGCAAAACTATAGTGCGACTTGTAATCGGTGGTAGTTTCTAATCTTTTCAGGTACACAATGGCCTCGTTGTATTTTTTCTGATTTAAGAACAATGTTGATATACTCACCAAAGAACGTTCTGTGTAATCGCTCGTCCAGTCGTTTAAGATAAATTCGTAATCAGGAATGGCTTCATCCGGACGACCTAATTTCACCAGCGATTCTGCCCTGATAAATTTAGCTTCTTTTTCATGGTTCGCTTTAGGGAATTTATCAAAGTAAGCATTTATCGCCTGGAATGCACCATTGGCATCGCCCTTTAAATAAGTGTTATTGGCTGCGGCAAAAACGATATTGTCTTGCTCCGAGCCCGAATAATTTCCAAGCGGGGTAGTTGC
>NZ_JBFTRT010000078.1:0-11935 GCF_056399685.1 Pedobacter sp. 01N416 | reverse complement strand
CTATTCGAGAGCACTAATTAACGAAAATAAATGGCGTGCTGCCCGTTATGGAATTGATGGAAATTTAATCGATTTCGGGAAAGAAATGGAAGTAAACTGCCGCAATCTTATTTTAGAATTATTGGATTTTGTAGATGATGTGGTGGATGATTTAGGTTGCCGTGATGACATTAATTATGTGCATAAAATATTGGAGCATGGCACAGGCGCAGACCGGCAGTTGGCAGTTTACCAACAAACAGGTAACTTTGAGGCAGTGGTAGATTACATTACTACTCAAACACTTATAGGCGCAAAGTAATTTTATAATGGATAAAAGTAGCTTAAAGGTGGCCGTTATTGACATGAATAACGGTGCACCTAATCAGGGTATGCGGGGAATTCAGGAAATTTTATCCCGTTTTAAAAACGATAACAATATCGATTTAACCTTTGATATTTTTGATTTAAGGCAAAAAGGAGAAATACCGGGCATCGGTTATGATGCTTATATTTCTAGCGGTGGCCCAGGTAGTCCGATTGAAAGTAAGGGCGAACAATGGGAAAATGATTTCTTTAATCTCTTAGATCAGATAGAAGCTTTTAACCATAAAAACGATGAACGAAAAAAGTACGCTTTTTTGATCTGCCATTCCTTCCAATTGGCTTGCAGAAAATATGAATTGGGCAATGTAACCGAAAGACGATCGAATGCTTTTGGCATTTTCCCGATAACCTTAACTGAAGACGGAGAAAAAGACGAAATTTTTAATGGCATTACCAACCCTTTCTTTTCGGTCGACAGCAGAGATTGGCAAGTGATCGAGCCAGATTTTGCTGCTTTCGAGAAAAAAGGTGCTAAATTATTGGCCATCGAAAAAGAACGTAAACATGTAGATTTAGAACGTTGTATGATGTCGATCCGCTTTTCCGATGAAATCATCGGTACACAATTCCATCCAGAAGCTGATCCGGTAGGCATGAAAATGTACTTGCTTCAGGAAGAAAAGAAAAAAGCAATTGTTGATATGCACGGGGAACAAAAATACCTGGATATGTTAAACAGTTTAGACGATCCTGCAAGAATCGTGCTTACGCAAAGTATTATTTTACCTAATTTCTTACAAAAGGCAATTGGGGATTTGCAGGAAGTGTAGAAAAGCCAGGACTACTTTAGCCGTCATTTCGACTGGAGCACAGCGGAACGGAGAAATCTATTAAACATGTTTAAGATAAAAGTTAAAGGATTTATCAAATACGGTCGAAATGACTTCTCTCATTTGCAATAACAAGTTGTAAACCAGAATCAATTACAAACTTATGATACCTGCTCAACGCCAAAAATACAACCAGCAATTTACAGACGAGAAGTACAAAAACTTCCTTACTCAATTGCAAAATGGCTATCCCGAAATTCCTTTCAGGGTTGCAGAAACGCCGGTATTTATTCCGAAAGCATTGAAAGAAAAATTGATTGCGGCAGGAGAAGAAATTATAAACCTGATTAAGCAACCCAATTTTAAAGCACTTACTCAAAAGGCAATCCCCTTAAACTGGAATGTGCCTAATGAAAATACACAGCCTCACTTTTTAACCTTCGATTTTGGTATTTGTAAAAATCAAGCCGGAGAACTTACACCCATGCTAATTGAAATGCAGGGATTTCCTTCCTTGTATGGCTTTCAGCATCATTTGGCTAAAACTTTCCAGACAAGTTTTGAGATTGATGGTTCTGTGAATCATTTTTTAAACGGCTTTAACGAAGAAGCGTACATCAAGCTGCTTAAAGAAGTAATTATTGGCTCCCACCAACCAGAAGAAGTGGCCCTGATGGATGTAGATGCGCCTAACCAAAAAACGGCTATCGATTTTTTTGTGACCCAAAAAATGTTGGGCATTAAGATTTTAGCACTGGAAGACATTAAAAAAGTAGGCAAAAAGCTCTTTTATGAAGAAGATGGCAAAAAGATCCAGTTAAAAAGAATTTATAACCGCCTGATATTTGATGAGGTAGCCAATAACACCGAAATTTTCAAAAACAGTTTCGACCCACGTGAGGAACTGGATGTAGAATGGGTAACGCACCCCAACTGGTTCTATCGCATCAGCAAGTATACCATGCCATTCTTAAAAAGCGAATTTGTGCCCGAAACACGGTTTTTAAATGAGTTAAATACAATCCCTAAAGATTTAGAAAACTACGTACTTAAGCCATTATTCTCTTTCGCTGGTATGGGCGTAATTATCGATGTAAGCGAAACGGACATTACCAATATAAAAGATCCCGAAAACTGGATTTTACAAAGAAAAGTAAATTACGAGCCCGCTGTACAGGCACCAGATGGTGGGGTAAAAGCCGAAATCAGGATGATGTACTTATGGTCCGACGGTGGCGAACCACAGCTCTGCATTAACCTGGCCAGATTAAGCAGGGGCAAAATGATTGGTGTGCGTTATAATGCCGATTTCGATTGGGTTGGGGGAACGATTGGTTTTATGGAGGAGTAATGCGTCTTAATTTCCAAGATATTTAAATATAAATCTAATTGTTATTGAATATTACACTTAACATATATGCCAATACTAACTCTAGATAATCTTTTAAGTGGATTTATAGGTGCTATCATATTATTTTTAATCCAAAATCTACAGACAATAATTTCTGATCATATCTATAATGTTAGGACAAAATGGTTAATAAAGAATTATTTGACTATTTTAATTAGAGATCTTAGTGATTATAATTTCTCAGCAAATGCTATCAAATCTTTCATGACAAAACACGCTCAAAAAGGAAATGAGACAATATCAGTTAGCTACAAATCATGTGAAAATGTTCATTCTACAATACTAAAATCAGATAGGTATAGGTTATTTTTCGAAAATAAGTCAAATAATGAAGCTGTTATTAAATATTATAATTTATGTAGTTTAATTGATTTGTTAGCAGCAAAAACTCCTTCAGATTATTCTACCGAATATGCTGATATTACGATATATAGAAGCAGTGATTCTGTGAAATTTCAGAATAGCACGAACCGTATTATAGTTAAATTAGATGCTTGCGAATTGAATGCTAAAGAAGCTATTAAGATATGTAAACTTCTTATATCCAAATTTGATTGAGATATAAAATCCTACCTTTTTACATTCAATTGAACACCAAAGTCCTAAAAGCCCTTATATTTGTGTTATGGATATTCAAACGATTTTAGTCTTTTTACTTTTTGCGGTAGCATTGGTATATGTTGGCCGTTTGGTTTTTAAATCTTTACAGGTAAAAAAAGATGGATGTGGTGGTAATTGTAAATGTGGTGTAGATTTTTCCGATATTAAGCCCGTAAAAAAATAACATTCCGCCTTTATGATTCATCAGTTCCAGAAATACTTACAGGAAAAAATAGAAATAACTGATGAACAGTTCGAAAGCATATCATCTGTTTTAAAGGTTAAAAAATTCGAGAAAAACGAAATAGTTCAATATACCGGCGATAATTTTAAACATGGATATTTTGTAGGCAAAGGTTTATTACGTGCGTACTCAATTGATGCGAAAGGCAAAGAACACATCCTTCAGTTCGCCCCCGAAAACTGGCTGGTGTCTGATCGCAACAACATGAATAATGAGCCATCAATATTTTTTATAGATGCCATCGAAGCAACCGAGGCCGTGTTAATGCCCAACAATTTCATGGAAGAAGCCGCCAGACAAGTACCATGCTTACAGCCCATGCAAATTAAACTGCTCAACAATTCGATCCGCTTTATGCAGAAAAGGATCAATATGTTATTAAGTGCAACTGCTGAAGAAAGATACCTCGATTTTATAAAACTCTATCCTAACCTTACCCTCCGCGTACCACAATGGATGATTGCCTCATATCTGGGCATTACCCCCGAATCGTTAAGTCGTGTGAGAAAAGAGCTGGCGAATAAACATTTCAGGCCTTAGACTGAATTTTGAATGAGTGAAGGGCTTAGTCAAATCTAACATTTCAATTTTACAACATTCAATCATTCTTTCATTCAATCATTACTTACCATACATCAATCTGTAGTAAAAACCTGCGCTGTACTTTTGTGTTGTAAATATTAAACATCTCAAAAAACAAAAGATATGGCAACTACGAAATGGACATTAGATCCAACCCACAGCGAATTACAATTTAAAGTAAAACACTTAATGATTACTACTGTAACCGGTAGTTTAAAATCTTTCTCAGCAGAATTATCATCTGAAGGTGATGAATTTGAAAATGCAGAAATTTCTTTCAAAGGTGATATCGGTTCAATCGATACAGGAAATACAGATCGCGACAATCACTTAAAGAGCGGAGATTTCTTCGATGCAGAAAAATTTGCTCACATCGAATTTAAATCTAATTCAGTAGAAAAAGATGGCAGCGATTATATCGTTAAAGGTGATTTAACCATTAAAGGCGAAACCAAACCTGTAAAATTAACTGCAGAATTTGGTGGTATTGCTACCGATCCATGGGGAAATACCAAAGCAGGATTTACTTTAAGTGGAAAAATTAACCGCTCAGAATTCGGTTTAACCTGGAACGCTGCATTAGAAACAGGTGGCGTAATGGTAAGTGAAGAAGTTCGCATATTAGGCGAATTACAGTTTGTAAAAAGTGTATAAGTGATAGGCGTTTGGCGATAAGCGTGGATTATCCGCCAAACGCCAAGCGCATAACAGAAAGGTTCCAATCATGGAAACAAAACAAATAGAAAAAGTACTAAAAGCGCCAGCGCCACATATGGTTGGCGATGGCTTTAGGGTACACAATTTTTTCCCAAGTGGATATAAAATCAACATGAGTCCGTTTTTCTTAATGGATTATGGTTCAAAGATCGAATTTTCTGCCAGGAAAGAACCCAGGGGCGTTGGTGTACATCCACATCGAGGCTTTGAAACGGTAACTATTGCCTATCATGGTGCGGTTGCCCATCACGATAGCTCTGGAAACAGCGGTGTGATTTACCCCGGCGATGTACAATGGATGACTGCTGCAAGTGGTATACTACATAAAGAATATCACGAAGCGAACTACAGCTTAGCTGGAGGTCCTTTTCAAATGGTTCAGCTTTGGATTAACCTGCCTGCTAAAGATAAAATGGGCAAACCAAGATATCAGGCAGTTAAGCAGGCTGATATGGCTCATTTTGATCTTCCCGAAAATGGAGGAAAAATCGAGATCATTGCTGGTAATTATCGGGGTATAAAAGGCAACGCAAATACCTTTACCCCCATAGAACTCTATAATGCCAGGTTAAATAAAGGTGGTGGAGCTACTTTTAACTTTCCTGAGAATTTTAATACCGGATTTATGGTGATTGAAGGTTCGATCAAAATTAATGGGTTCGAAACCGCATCCGTAGATGATTTTATCCACTTCAAAAACAAAGGTGAAGAGATTAAGATCGAAGCGCTAGAAAATAGCGTGGTTTTGATTTTAAGTGGAGAACCTATAGATGAGCCAATTGTTCAGTACGGTCCGTTTTTAATGAATACTGAAGCCGAAATCCATCAGGCAATTGAAGATTACAACCAAGGTAGGTTCGGTTATTTAGAAGAGTAAACAGAAAATCGTCATGCTGAACTTGTTTCAGCATCCATCATACTGAATAGATAAATAAGCCGGCATTTTTATAAAATTTGTCGGCTTTTTTGTGGTTTTATATTACAGGACAACCCCGCCGAAAACATCCTCTTGCTAGATAAACAAAACTAAAAGATTCTGAAACAAGTTACCAATGACAGATTAAAAAGAGAGGCCGTCTTTCCCGCGCAGGCGGGAATCTTAAAGCGCTTGCATTAAGATTATTCATAAGTTTTTCCTTTTTTGAGGTATTCATGAGCACTCCGTGGTTCCCAATCAAGTTGGGAATGACGAACCGCCAAAACTTGCCATCAATAATCCAATGTATTTAAAAAATTTAACCTATCAGGATAACGACGCATATCTTAATTTACGCAAGAAAACCTTAGCTACCTTAACTTCTTAATGATGAAAAGATCCGAGAGTACCGCTTATGCACCTGATAAACAGTAAGTAAATCAGCATCTTAAAACTGGGATAGCGATCCATCATCTTAACCATTCTTATCAATCATTCATCCAATCTTCATATTCGTTAGTGACATTTGATTAATAAATCAGAAAAGAAAAATGTCCGGAAAACAAATATTTCAAACTGAGACTAAAAGACGCTGGCATACATTTACATGGGTAAGCCGTACGTTTTTTTTAGTCTTCATTATCGCAATCATCTGCGTGGTGTACACACTGTCTTCAGTACAGGCACCAAATTTGCCTTTTATAAATACCAATACACCCTTAACTGAAAAACAGTTAGATAAATTGAAGAAATCGCAACAATACAAAGATTTCACGATTGAAAAATCAAAGCTGCAAAAAATCAAAAAAGACCGGGAGCACCGCATTCTAACCCATCGTGGCAATAACAAACGGATAAACATGGCTTTTTATGTAAGCTGGGCTTCAACTGTCAGCAAATCATTGCCCGATCTTAAGAGGAACATTGGCCATTTGGATATGGTGGCTACAGAATCTTTCTTTTTAAATGGCGATTCTATTGTAGACAAGGCAGATACTGCTGCTTTAAAAGTTATCCATACAGCTAAAAAATCGGCCATTGCAGTTGTCTCTAATTACAATAAAGATCACTGGGACGGAGCTGCTGTAAGACGGTTATTAAATGATCAGCCCGCGCAACAAAAATTAATCTATGATTTGATTGCCATTACAAAAAAATATGGCTATCGCGGAATTAACATCGATTTTGAAGAACTAAACCTCCAGAACAGCGACAGTTTTAATGCTTTTATGAAAAACCTTTATAGTCAGTTTCATGCAGAAAAACTGATTGTTTCTCAGGATATTTCACCCGAAAACGACGATTATAAACCAGAAATTCTTCAAAAATATAACGATTACATTGTATTGATGGCTTATGATCAGCATACCGAGCAAAGTAATGCGGGCGATATTTCTCATCAGGAATGGGTAGAAGAAAAACTTGATGACATTTGCAGTAAAGTTGATGCCAGCAAAGTAATCCTTGCCCTGGCCTGCTATGGTTACGATTGGCCAAAAAATAGCGTGGGTAAATCAGTAACCTACGAAGATGCAATGACCAGTGCGGTTAATTACAAAAGTAAAATAAACTATGATCCGGCCTCTGCCAATTTAAACTACACGTACAATGATGGCAGTGGGATTAAACATGAAGTTTACTTTACTGATGCGGCAACCTATTTTAATTTAATCCGCAAGGCTGATGATTGGGATATTGCGGGGATAGCTTTATGGCGTTTAGGCTCTGAGGACAAACGTTTATGGTCTTTTATTTCTAACGACCTCAGTCTGGATACATTAAAGAAAAAACCATTCGATTTACGCAAAATTGCTTCATTAAATATGGGTGGGATCTCGTATTTAGGCGATGGGGAAATTCTGGACCTGATTTCTACCCCAACACCAGGTAGTGTAAAATTCACTTTAAATAAAGACAATTTCTCTATTGCCGATCAAAAATATACCCGTCTCCCTGAGCAATATGTAATTAAAAGGTTTGGAGAGGCTGATAAGAAAATTGCCTTAACCTTTGATGATGGACCTGATCCGGTTTATACACCACAGGTGTTAAATATATTAAAACAAGAAAAAGTACCAGGCTGTTTCTTCGTAGTTGGCATTATGGCGGAGCAGAATATGGAACTGCTAAGACAAGAATATAATGATGGTTATGAAATTGGAAACCATACTTTCTTCCATCCGGATATGTCGACCATTGGACCAAGACGGGTAAAATTCGAGCTAAATGCTACCCGCAGGTTAATTGAAGCGGTTACCGGCCACAGTACAATTCTGTTTCGTGCACCATTTAATGCCGATGCCGAACCCCAGAACATTTCAGAAATTTTGCCGGTTGCACAGAGCCGCAAAGAGAATTACATCAATATAGGTGAACTTATCGACCCTGAAGACTGGGAACCTGGCAAAACTGCCGATCAGATTTTTAATGAAGTAGTGAAGCAGCAGGATAATGGCAATATTCTTTTATTGCACGATGCAGGTGGAAACCGTGAGGCTACTGTCGCCGCTTTGCCTCGGATTATAAAATTCTTTAAAGCCAAAGGCTATACTTTTACAACAGTTGGCGATTTAATGGGCAAAAAAAGATCAGAATTAATGCCTGCGGTTAAGTCTACTGCAAACAGTGGTTTTTCAGGCTCTGGAGATTATTTTTTCATCAACTTTTTTTACTATGGAAACATGATTTTAAACATTATATTTTCTGTTGCTATTGTACTTGCCATTTTAAGGACCATTTTTATTGCTTATCTGGCTATCAGACAGCGAAAAAGAGCGAGACAGCATGCGGATAAATTGATAGTAAATCCTTCAGAAAAAGTGAGTATTATCATTCCGGCTTACAATGAAGAAGTTACTGCTGTGCAAACCATTAATAGTCTTTTAAAAACCACCTACCCGAATTTTGAATTGATTTTTGTGGATGATGGTTCGAAAGATAAAACCTTCGAAATTATTAATGAACACTTTGGCAACCACCCTCAGGTTAAGGTTTTCCGCAAAGCAAATGGAGGCAAAGCATCTGCATTAAATTATGGTATATCAAAAGCAACTTCCGAATTTGTGGTCTGTATAGATGCCGATACGCAATTGAAAGATGATGCCGTTACCGAACTGATGCGTTATTTCTACAGCGATAAAATAGCTGCTGTAGCTGGAACAGTGAAAGTTGGCAATGCCAATAACATTATAACCAAATGGCAGTCTATTGAATATATCACTGCACAGAATATGGATAGGCGAGCTTTCGACTTACTAAATACAATAACCGTTGTACCTGGAGCAATTGGTGCTTTTAGGAAAAATGTAATCTTAGAAATCGGCGGATTTACGATTGATACGCTTGCTGAAGACTGCGATTTAACCATGCGTATTTTGAAAGCAGGTTACCGCGTTAAAAACTGCGATGCTGCAATTGCTTATACCGAAGCACCAGAAACGGTGAATATGTTGCTTAAACAACGTTTCCGTTGGAGTTTTGGCGTAATGCAAAGTTTCTGGAAAAACAGAAAAACACTACTAAACAAGAAATACGGCTACTTTGGGATGGTAGGAATGCCAAATATTTTGATCTATCAGATCATTTTGCCGCTATTTTCTCCACTTGCCGATCTTTTTATGTTCATCTCGTTAATTAGTGGTCTGTTTTCGTTAAGTGCTATAAATAATTTAACCCTAACCGGATTTTCAGGAATTTTAAGCCTGCATAACGGTTTTGGCCAGGTACTTTTCTATTATATTATCTTTATTGTTGTAGATATGATTTTTGCTGCAATCGCCTTCCGTATGGAAAAAGAAAAATACAGGAATTTACTTTACATATTCCCACAGCGGTTTTTCTGGCGACAATTAATGTATATTGTACTATTCCGTTCGTTCAGAAAAGCCATAAAAGGTGAACTGGAAACCTGGGGAACGTTAAAGCGGACAGGAAACGTTAAAGAGCAGCTGGCGTAATGCTTGTCCCGGAGATTATGTTATAAACAATGGATGTCACCTTGAGGGGTAATTGTTTTATAAAAATTAATATAAATGACGTTTAAATTTCAAGCAATATAATATTCCCCTCTTTTAGAGGGGTGTCCGCAGGACGGGGTGTTTTATTAGTCCTAGCCGGACAGGCTTCTTTCTTTTTGGTGTCAAAAAGAAACAAAAAACACCGGCTGAAAATTTTTCTTTCAAAGCTAGTAGGTTGGCCTGGGTAGTGCAGCCCGAAAAATTTGTTAAGCCGGATTTAAGTAGAACGGAGATACGGTACTACGGCCTAGTTAGGTGGAAATACGAAATCGACATAAACTGTTCCTATTTAAATGATTACAAAATAACGTCATTGATAGCCTGTTGAAGAGCTGATTAAAATGCAATGTAAAGCATTTCGACAAGCTCAATGTGACAGCTCCGAATCAAAATTTAATATTATTACATACAAGCAAAAAAAACATAAACAATTCATAACAAGCTATTTAAAAAAACATTATTATTGTTTATGGAAAAATCTAACCAAACTATATTTTCCTTTAAACAGGTTTTATTGATTGCGCTTATCGCCGGAACATTAGATGGATTGGCAGCAGTTATATTTTTAGGAAAGATGAATTTTATGGGGGTATTTCAGTATATCTCCAGTGCTATTATGGGGCCAAATGCCTTTGCTGGAGGGACTAAAACGGCTCTTATAGGTTTAGCACTCCACTACTTTATTGCTTTTTGCTTCACCCTGATTTTTACTATTGCATCAATAAAAGCACCTGTTTTACGTAAAAACATTATCCTTTCAGGAATACTATATGGCATTATCGTTTGGACGATCATGACCCTCCTGATTGTTCCATTAACCAAAATACCTGCAGCACCGTTTCATTATGAACGGGCGATTTTAAATGCGGTAATTCTGATTTTTTGCATAGGCTTACCGATTTCTTACTTAACCGCCCGAAAATTCTAATAGGAATTAAGGTTTTTCTATCAGGCAAACGGCATAAGAAACAACACCTTCTTCCCTGCCGATAAATCCCATTTGCTCATTGGTAGTGGCTTTTATCGAAATATCCTCGGTAGAAATTCCAATGGCTTCAGCAATATTTTGTTGCATAGCAGGAATATGAGGGTTAATTTTTGGCGCTTCTAAACAAAGCATCGCATCTATATTGCCAATTTGCCATCCTTTTTCGGCCAGCAATTTAACCGTTTCCTTCAATAAAACGAGGCTACTGATGCCTTTCCATCTATCATCTGTATTCTTAAAATGGAAACCAATATCGCGAAGGTTGGCTGCCCCTAAAAGCGCATCGCAGATGGCGTGAAGCAAAACATCGGCATCCGAATGCCCAAAAGCACCTTTATGATGATCTAATGTAACTCCACCAACAACAAAAGGGTGCTGATCTTTTAACTGATGTACATCGAATCCGAAACCTACTCTAATTTTCATGGGTATTTAGGTTAATTGTTTAAACACGTTAATCGGTTAATTATAAACTGATAGCTTAAAATTACTTCTTAACAATCTTTTTGTCGCCAAAGTTAAACAATAGACCAAAACGTAAGGTATTTGCAAGTGGACTTGTTTGTGCATTTGCAATCAAATAAGAGAAATCTATATTAAAAACGTTGTATTTTAATCCAAGGCCCAAGGTAAAGTAGCGGCTATCGCCTTTCATTGGGCTCTGATAGTTGTAACCTGCTCTCACTGCAAACTGTTGGTTATACCAGTACTCTAAGCCTGTTGAAATTCCTACTTCCTTTAATTCTTCACTAAAACCGCCCGGGGCATCACTAAACGAACCAAAAATTCCGGCAGGAACTGAACGGTTAGGATTTTTTCCGCTCACAATGTTATTGTTCGAATCGTATATCGGTTGCGTTGGCACCAGCAACTTATTAAAATCAAGGGCAAAAGTTAAGGTACTGAGATCGTCTACAGTAATTGTAGACGCGCCTCCTATTTTAAAATTTGTAGGTAAAAAGAAATTTTCTCCACCATCAGAATAGCTCATTTTTGTTCCAATGTTCGAAATATTAGCGCCTGCAGAAAGAACAGTCTGCCTGCCAAACATTGTAGTTGTTGTTTTGTATAATCCCGATACATCTACAGCTACCGCATTTCCGCTATGAACCTGCCCTGATGATGAAAATTGCCCTGAAGCTAAATTTGAATAAATATACCTTAATGATGTTCCTAATGAAAATTCCTCACCAAAATTACGAGCAAAAGAAACATCAAAAGCCAATTCATTCGGATTGGAAATCCCCAGGTCTTGTTGGTTGATGTCGGTAAGTTGAATAGATCCTAAAGAAAAGTACCTTAATGAGGCACCAATGGTATTACGA
>NZ_JBFTRT010000077.1:0-11942 GCF_056399685.1 Pedobacter sp. 01N416 | reverse complement strand
AACAGGAAGATCCTGAACTAATGCCAACACTCTTAACCAAAGCTGGTGAACTGGGTATTTTAGGCGTTTCGGTACCGGAAGAGTATGGCGGTTTTGGTAAAAACTTCAATACTTCCATGTTGGTTGCAGATGTGGTAGGTGCAGGCCACTCTTTCGCCGTTGCACTTTCTGCTCATACCGGAATTGGTACCTTACCAATTTTATATTATGGTAATGAAGCGCAAAAAGCAAAGTATATTCCTAAACTCGGTTCGGGTGAATGGAAGGCTGCTTATTGCTTAACCGAACCAAACTCGGGTTCGGATGCGAACTCTGGTAAAACCAAAGCCACGCTGAGCGCCGATGGTAAACACTATATCATCACAGGACAGAAAATGTGGATTACCAATGGTGGTTTTGCCGATATTTTTATTGTTTTCGCTAAAATTGACGATGATAAAAACTTAACTGCATTTATTGTAGAGAAAGATTTCGGTGGCATAACCATGAATCCCGAAGAACATAAAATGGGTATTAAAGGTTCATCAACCCGTCAGGTTTTCTTTAATGATTGTCCGGTGCCAGTCGAGAACATGTTGAGCGATAGAGAAAACGGTTTCAAAATAGCGGTTAACATTTTAAATATTGGCCGTATTAAATTATCGGCGGCAGCTATTGGTGCTTCAAAAGCAACTTTAAATACTGCGATTAATTATTCGAATGAGCGGATCCAGTTTGGTCGCCCGATTTCTAAATATGGCGCTATCCGTTTTAAAATTGCAGAAATTGCCGCCAAACTTTACGCTGTTGATGCGGCGAACTACCGTGCAGGTCAGAATATTGATGATACTTACGATCAACTGGTTGCGGGTGGAATGGAATCTGGTAAAGCGAGGTTAAAATCTGTGGAGCAATTTGCGGTAGAGTGTGCCATTTTAAAAGTATGGGGTTCTGAAGCTTTAGATTATACTGTGGATGAAGGTGTGCAGATTTACGGTGGCATGGGCTTTAGTGCCGATGCGCCAATGGATAGGGCGTACCGTGATGCACGTATCAACCGGATTTTTGAAGGTACAAACGAAATTAACCGTTTGCTAACCGTTGATATGATGCTGAAACGCGCCATGAAGGGTGAACTGGATTTAATGACACCAGCTACAGCAGTTGCAGCCGAATTAATGAGCATCCCTGATTTTGGCGAAGAAGATACCACCTTGTTTGCTGCAGAGAAAAAAGTGCTCTCGAATTTGAAAAAAGCAACTTTAATGGTGGCTGGTGCTGCGGTTCAAAAATTAATGATGACCTTAAGCAAAGAGCAGGAAATTTTAATGAACATTGCAGACATGGCCAGTTATGTTTATGTGCTTGAATCTGCACTGTTGAGAACAGAAAAATTAGCAAGCACCCGCGGAGAAGAAGCCATTGCGGGTCAATTAGATCTATTAAGAATTTATTTGGTAGAAGCGGTTGATGGTATAGCCAAAGCGGGTAAAGAAGCGCTTTGGGCATTTGCCGAAGGTGATGAGCAACGTATGATGCTTGTTGGTTTACGCCGTTTTACCAAAGTAGAGCCATTTAATGTTAAAGATGCCCGTCAAAGAGTTGCCCAACAGCTTATTGAAGCAAATAAGTATATTTTTTAAGGTAGGTTTAGGGTAGAGGGTTTAAGGTTTAGGGTTTGGGTGCATTAACTCAGGCGCTAAACCTTTTTTGGTTTTTAATACATAGTGTATTTTTCATATGAGTTGTTTTTTATCTTATTTTGTCATGTTGAGCCTGTCGAAACACCTTAATCTGAATTTTAACAAATGCTTCGTTCCTAACATTGATAGATTCCAAAAGAAAGTTCGTCATTGCGAGGAGGAACGACGAAGCAATCTTACACTATGGAGTATAGCGACCGCATTAAGATTGCTTCATCACATTTGAAAAATTAGCTTAGTTTTTAAGGTTGTGTTATTAAAATCCTATTTTCGCGCATGTTTAAATTTAGATTACTTCCGATACTTCTTTTATGTGTAGCTATGGTTTCGTCTTGTAAAAAAGATGAAGACCCTGAAAAACAAATTACCGATTTCATCAAACAAAATAATATTAATGCAGTTAGAGACGATTCTGGCTTATATTATCAGATCATTAAACCTGGTTCGGGATCGTTCACTTATCCCAACAATACCAAAATAACCATTAAATATGAAGGTAGGTTATTAGACGGAACTGTATTTGATAATGGTGGTGGCAAAGAGCAAACCTTTAATCTGGCAGAATTAATACAGGGCTGGAGAATCGGTATCCCTAAAATACAAAAAGGTGGAGAAATAAGATTAATCGTTCCACCGGGTTTGGGTTATGGAAGCAGTTCGGTAGGCCCGATCCCTGGTAACTCTGTATTAGATTTTACCATACAGCTGTCTAATACACAATAAGCGTAAGACTAGGGATAAAAGACTAAATTCAAATCAAAATGCCTCTTTAGTCTTTTTGCTTTTGCCTTTAAGCTCCTTAAAATTGTTAAAATAGGTTAAAAATTGTAGCATCCGTATTAAAAGCTTATTTTTGCGATTGATGGTTAAGTTTAAATATTTTATACTCATGATCTGCTTTGCAGGGTGCTTAGCAGCCTGTAAAAAAAATGTGCCGATTGATGATTACGACCCTACTCCACAATTTAAGGCCGATACTGCCGCAATAAGTGCTTTTGTTAAGACTAATAATATCTCGGCTACGAAAGATGCCAGTGGTATATTTTATCAGATATTAGAACCAGGAACAGGAAGTGTGGTGTATGCAGCATCTACAAAAATCACTTCTGATTATGAAGGAAGATTATTAAACGGAACTATTTTCGATAGTACCAAAGGAACCCCAACCTCGTTTCTACTTGGTAACGTTATTGTAGGATGGCAAATTGGGATTCAAAAAATACAAAAAGGTGGTAAGATCAGATTGATAATACCTTCATATTACGCTTATGGGACGCAATCACCATCATCTTTGGTTCCGGCAAATTCAATACTTGATTTTACTATAACACTTACAGACGTACAATAATAAATGAACAAATTTACTAAACTTAGCCTATTCACACTTTTACTGGCTACTACAATCTTCAGCTCATGTAAAAAGGAATATGAGTCTATTGAAAGTGTAGATGATGCCGCTATCCAGGCTTATCTTAAAAAGAATAATCTTACTTTCACTAAAGATACAAAAGGCTATTATTATAAACTCACCGACGTAGGTTCTGGTGCAAGTGTTGCAAACCAAGATTCGGTTTATTATTCATATACTTTTAAAACCTTATCCGGGCAGGTGCTAAATCAAACATCTGATTTAATGATTCCAGGTACCTTTTTGGGTTATACAGATCGATTTACCATTAATAGTGTGTCATATGTATTCACACCAATTAGAGAAGTTTTAACCAAATTGAAAAGAGGAGGCAAGGCAACTTTAATTATGCCTTCTAGCATGGCTTTTGGTAGGAACGGCGTAAGTTTTTTAAATATTGGTTCGAATGAAAATATCCTTGTTGACTTAGGCATATATGCTGGGGCGAAAAGACATGAAATAGACGAATTTGAGATCAATAAATTTATTGCCAACAATAATTTAACACTGATTAAAGATCCTTCCAGAGCACGCTATAGCATTACCACTCCTGGAACGGGAACAGACGTAATTAATGTGAACTCTACAATAGTTGCTAACTACACCGTTCGCTATTTAGATGGAACAGTTTTACAAAGTAGTACCGATGGAACTTTTACTGATGTTTTGAGTAATTTATATAAAGGGTGGCAGTTAATATTGCCGGGAAAAGTAACAGCCGGGGGAAAGCTTCGTTTGATTATCCCTGCTGATTTAGCTAACGGGGTATCTCCTTTAGATTTCGATATTGAAATTGTAAAGGTTACGAATTAGATAAAGCCTCTTTAAAAACTTTTAAAACCCTTTCTCTTGCAAATGTATGCTCAACTATTGGTTGGGCATATTTTTTTGTCCCAAATTCTGGTACCCACTTTTTAATATAGTCGAACCTGGGGTCGAATTTTTTGGTTTGGAGTTCAGGGTTAAAAACCCTAAAGTATGGTGCGGCATCGTTCCCTGACCCGGCCGCCCATTGCCAGCCTCCTACATTGCTTGCCATTTCGTAGTCCAATAACTTTTCGGCAAAATAAGCCTCTCCCCAGCGCCAATCGATGAGTAAATGTTTGGTTAAAAAACTGCCCACAATCATGCGTACACGATTGTGCATCCAGCCGGTTTGGTTGAGCTGCCTCATGCCGGCGTCTACAATGGGGTAGCCCGTATTGCCTTCGCACCAAGCCTTAAACTCATCTTCGTTGTTGCGCCATTTAATTTTATCGTATTGTTTTTTAAACGAATCGAAAGCCGAATAGGGGAAATGCCAAAGAATGGTCATGTAAAATTCCCGCCATGCCAATTCTGAGAGCCTGACGTTCGATTTCGCTTCCAATGCATCTTTAACTGCTTTCCGGATGCTTAATGTTCCAAAACGCAAATGCAGTCCGATATGTGTGGTGCCATCAAGCGCAGGGAAATTACGTTCTTTTGCATAATCATCTAGTTTGTTTTTATAGCTGATTTTCGGGAAATCCAGTTTGCTCTTTTCAAAGCCCATCTCTTTTAACGTTACACCAGGCAAATGCTCAGTTTTAAGTAAATTTTCGAAGTATTTTTTAGTAGGATAAGCCTTTACATAAAAATCGTTAAGCTTGGCATGCCATTGTTTGTAAAAAGGTGTAAAAACAGTGTAAGGTGTTTTATCTGCTTTTAGGATTTCGTTTTTTTCAAAAATAACCTGATCCTTGTACGTTTTGAAGGCTATTTTTTCGCTGGTTAAAAATTCGGCCATGTTATCATCACGTTCGCGGGCATAAGGTTCATAGTCATGATTGGTATATACGCCCTTAACATCATATTCCTTTAAAATCTCTGACCATATTTTTTCGGGCTTGCCATATTTTACCAATAAATCTGACCCATGTAGCTGAAGTTCTTTTTTTAAATCCTCAATGGTTTGGTAAATGAAAGTTACGCGGGCATCAGCTATTGGAAGTTTATCCAATATGTTTTGATCAAAAATAAACAATGGTAAGATCGGATAACCACTTTTAAGTGCATGATACAAAGCAGCATTATCTGCTAAACGTAAATCGCGACGAAACCAGTGAATGGATATTGAAGTCATTAAAGGGGATTATAAGCAACTAAATTATTTTGAAGATTTGAACAATTAAGGAAGCGTCTGGAGCTGAGCGTTTGGCGTCGGTTAACCAATTTAAACAGTTAATCGATTAACCCTATTTGTACAGATCTTTTAATGCATGACCCAAATGGGTAAATTTAAATTTGAATCCCGCATCTAGAATTTTTTGTGCCGAGGTATTGTTGCTCATTAAAACAGCTTCTACCCGTTCTCCTAATAACAATTCCAGTGCCTTTTTCGGGACATTGATAGGCCAAACTGGACGATGCAAACGTTTGGCAATGGCTTTGGTTAACGCCTTATTGGTGACTGGGAAAGGAGCGCAGGCATTATAACAATTCTCCATTTTGAGATTTTCGATGGCTTCTATGTACATTTCTATCATATCATCAATATGCAGCCAGGGAGTCCACTGTTTACCAGTGCCTAAAGCTGCTCCGGCAAATAACTTAACTGGTTTATCGAGTTGCGGTAAGGCGCCGCCATGATTGCTTAAAACGATTCCGGTGCGGAGTTTTACAATTCTGAGGCTTAGCTTTTTACCTTGGTCTACAGCATCTTCCCAAAGTTTACAGCATTCGGCTAAAAATCCGTAACCGTTTGGACTTTCTTCGGTTAAAATTTCATCACCACAATCACCATAAAAACCAACTGCCGAAGCAGAAATGAACGATTTTAGTTGATGATCGGGCTTAGATTTAATGGCTTTAAAGAGTAATTCTGTCGATTTTACACGGCTATCGATGATCTGTTTTTTGCGTTCATCGGTCCATTTTTTATCGGCCACAGGTTCTCCCGCTAAATGGATAATGGCATCCACGCCATTCAAACAGTCAGCATCAATAGTTCCTTTGTAAACATCCCACACAAAATTATTCGGATTTTTGTCTTTCTTTCTCGAAAGTGTGTTCACCTCATAACCTTTGCATAGTAAATCTTTTTTCAGCTCAGTACCCACAAGTCCTGTAGCCCCGGTAATCAGAATCTTCTTAGCCATCTTTTTAAAACAGTAAAGATACAAAAGGGTTTTTATGGCTTCATTTAAAACGATATTAATTCAGTTCTAATTCTTTTGTTACCTATTTGTAAAGAATTATTTAGGGGTTTGATGAAGAAGAAAAATAAGATAAATTTGTAAACGCGTTCTTACACCCTTTTCGATAAAAGATGTCCAAAAAAATTTTAGTCTGGTTTAGAAATGATCTTCGCTTGCATGACAATGAAATGCTGGTCGAGGCGATTGCTAAGTCTGATTCGATTTTGCCTGTTTACATTCTCGATCGCCGTTCTTTTGGCGAAACAAAATACGGTACGTTAAAAACAGGTAATATTAGAGCGCAATTTATTTTAGAAAGTGTTTTAGGATTACGCAATTCTTTAAAACAGATTGGCGGTAACTTGCTTGTCGCCGAAGGCAACCCTGAAGATATTATTCCTCAACTCGTTCAGGAATATGAGATTACCGAAGTTTACCATCACCGTGAAGTGGCACGCGAAGAAACGCATGTTTCAACTTTGGTAGAAAATGCACTTTGGAAATTACGCATCAACCTGAAACATTTTATCGGCCATACCTTATATAATAAGGAGGACCTCCCTTTTCCCATTAAGGATATTCCCGACGCCTTTAACCAGTTTAAAAAGAAAATTGAACGCGATTCGATTATCAAGCCCTGTTTTTCGGCACCCGATCGGATTAACGTAGCCGAAGTGATTGACTGGGGGACATTATCTTCGTTAAAAGACTTTAATCTTTTGCCGCAAAAAAAAGATCAGCGTGCTGATTTTGAATTTGTTGGTGGCGAGGCCGAAGGTTTAGCCCATCTTCAAAAAGTGATTGTGGCTATGCAGCAGGCTGCAACAACCAAGAATTTAATTCTGGCTTCAAAACTATCGGCATGGCTGGCCATGGGTAGTTTGTCGCCACGGAAAGTATACTGGGAAATTAAAAAGATGGAAGGTGTGCCCAATACAAAAGCCATGTTCAATCATATTCTATTAGGCCTGCTTTGGAGAGATTATTTCCGTTTCATGTTCAAAAAATATGGCAATACTTTTTTTAGTCCGGATGGATTTGGCAGCCAGGGACTGATTGATGTTGTGAATGAACAGGATAATTTTAGTAAATGGAAGAATGCGCAAACAGGTTTTGCTGTGGTAGATGCGGTGATGACGGAGTTAAATCAGACCGGTTTCATCTCGAATATCGCCAGACAAACCGCTGCCTTATACCTGATCAATAATTTAGAAGTAAGCTGGATTTTTGGCGCAGCATATTTTGAAGAAAAGCTGATTGATTATAACCCCGCAAGTAATTGGGGGAACTGGGCCAATGTAGCAGGTGTAGGTAACGATCAGAAATCAAAAAGTGTTTTCGATCTTGATAAAAATATCAAAAACCTCGACCCAAAAGGCAGTTACTCCTTAACTTGGGCATCATAGTTGTAATGACTGAATGATGGAGTATTGAATGATGGAATTGAAATTTTATCGACTAATACAAGTGGTATTTTTGTTATTCTCTCATTCAATAATTTTCTCATTCAATAATTCTCATTTTAATCGAGATTTTTGCCATTTATATAAGGTAAAATTCTAATTTTGTAATGCTTATAGTAAACAGTTAATAATGGATAAATTATCTTATCTTAATGGCGCAAACGCCGAATATATAGAGTCTTTATATCAATCCTATCAACAAGATCCCGAGTCTGTTGAATTTGGTTGGCAGAAATTTTTTGAAGGTTTCGATTTTGGAAGAGGATCAGAAGCGCCTGCAGTAACAGCAGAAACTCCTGAACAATTTTTAAAAGAGGTTAATGTTTTAAATCTGATTGATGGCTATCGTAGCCGTGGTCATTTATTTACGCACACCAATCCGGTTCGCGAAAGACGTAAACATTTACCAACATTAGATCTTGCAAATTTTGGATTATCGGATGCTGACTTGGAAACCGTTTTCAACTCTGGTGTTGAGATTGGTATCGGTGCGGCAAAATTGAAAGACATTGTAGCCTTTTTAAAACAAACATACGCACACTCAATCGGTGCAGAATATAAGTTTTTACGTACACCTGAAGTGTTGAACTGGATTCAGCAAAAAATGGAAAGTGCACGTAATACCCCTAATTTCTCAATCGATGAGAAAAAACGCATTCTCCGGAAATTAAACGAAGCGGTAAGTTTCGAAAATTTCTTAGGTACCAAATTTTTGGGTCAAAAACGTTTCTCGTTAGAAGGAGCAGAAGCTTTAATCCCAGCTTTAGATTCAGTAATCGAAAAAGGTGCTGAATTAGGTATTGAAGAATTTGTAATTGGTATGGCGCACCGCGGTCGTTTAAACGTGTTAGCCAATATCATGCAAAAAACATATAAAGATATTTTTGCTGAGTTTGAAGGTAAAAGCTACAACCCAGATACGCCATTTGGTGGCGACGTAAAATACCACTTAGGTTATTCTACGGATGTAACTACCGTTTCGGGTAAAAGTGTTCACTTAAGTTTATGTCCTAACCCATCGCATTTAGAAACTGTTGATGGTGTGGTAGAAGGCATGAGCCGCTCAAAAATCGATTTCAAATATGGTGGCGATAACAGTCGTTTAGCACCAATTTTGATTCATGGTGATGCATCAGTTGCCGGACAAGGTATTGTTTACGAAGTAATTCAGATGGCAGGCCTTGAAGGTTATAAAACCGGTGGAACTATTCACCTGGTAATTAATAACCAGATTGGTTTTACCACCAATTATAAAGATGCACGTACCAGTACTTATTGTACCGATATTGCTAAAGTAACTTTATCTCCGGTTTTCCACGTAAATGGTGATGATCCTGAGGCTTTGGTTTATGCAATTAACCTGGCAATGGAGTATCGTCAGAAATATAAAAACGACGTTTTTATCGATATTCTTTGCTACCGTCGTTTCGGTCACAATGAGTCTGATGAGCCTAAATTCACCCAGCCATTATTATACAAAACAATCGAAAAACACCCTAATCCAAGGGAAATCTATATCGATCAGTTAACCAAAGAGGGTAAGTTGGAAGCCGGTTTGGCAAAAGAGATGGAAAAAGATTTCCGTGGTATTTTGCAGGAACGCTTAAACGAAGCTAAAGAATTTGTTGCAGGTAATGCTGAAGTTAAATTTGGTGGTGCATGGGCAGATTTGCGTATGGCTACACCTAAAGATTTCGAATCTTCTCCAGTTACTGCGGTTAAAAAATCTACTTTATTAGAAATTGGTAAGCGTATTACAGCTTTGCCATCTAATAAAAAGTTCTTCAAAAAAATCGAAAAACTATTTGCTGAACGTGGCAAAATGGTTAACGAAACCAATGTTTTCGATTGGGCAATGGGCGAGCAGTTGGCTTATGGTACTTTGTTATCGGAAGGTAAACGTGTTCGTTTAAGCGGTCAGGATGTAGAGAGGGGAACATTCTCTCACCGTCATGCGGTATTAACGCTTGAAGATAGTGAGGAAGAATATGTACCATTGGCAAATATTTCAGATCAACAAGCGGCTTTCGATATTTACAACTCACACTTATCAGAATATGGCGTTTTAGGTTTCGAGTATGGTTATGCCATGGCAAACCCGAATGCTTTAACCATCTGGGAAGCACAATTTGGCGATTTCTTTAACGGAGCGCAAATTGTTGTCGATCAGTATATTGCAAGTGCCGAAACCAAATGGCAACGCGAAAATGGTTTGGTAATGTTATTGCCTCACGGTTACGAAGGTCAGGGACCAGAGCACTCATCAGCACGTATTGAGCGTTTTATGGAGCTTTGTGCCGACTACAACATGCAGGTAACAAACTGTACTACTCCGGCAAACTTCTTCCACGTTTTACGCCGTCAGTTTAAACGCGATTTCCGTAAACCTTTGGTGGTATTTACACCTAAAAGTTTATTGCGCCACCCTGCTTGTGTTTCTAAATTAGAAGAATTTACCGAAGGTGGTTTTAAAGAAGTAATTGATGATGTAAATGTTAAAGTTGCTGATGTAACACGTATAGTTTTCTGTAGCGGTAAAATTTACTATGAGTTATTGGAGAAACAACAGGCTGATAAATTGAAACATGTAGCCCTGGTTCGTGTAGAGCAGCTGTATCCAACTCCGGTTGATCAGATGGAAGCCATCCAGAAGAAATATAAAAATGCTAAAGAAGTTTTCTGGGTACAAGAAGAGCCAGAGAACATGGGCGCATGGCCATATTTGTTCCGCAGGTTGTACAAAACAGCATTAAAAGGCATTGATGTAATTTCGCGAAGAGAAAGCAGCAGTACCGCAACAGGTTTTGCAAAACAACATGCTAATCAACAGGCTTATATTTTAGCAAAAGCTTTAGAGATTTCGGTAACGGATGATGTAAAGGATATCGCCAAAAAAGCAACAAAAAAATTAGTTCAGATCGATTAGGTGCATTGCGCTAAGCGTTGGGAGCGTGGCGTTTGATATTGATTATTAGAAGATAAAAAACATAACATTACAAAAATGAGTTTAGAGATAAAAGTTCCACCTGTTGGTGAGTCGATAACCGAAGTTGTTTTATCACGTTGGATAAAAAACGATGGCGATGTTGTTGAAATGGATGAAGTTATTGCCGAATTAGAATCGGACAAAGCAACATTCGAATTAACTGCAGAACAAGCTGGAACTTTAAAAACCATAGCAGCCGAAGGCGATACATTAGCCATCGGTGCAGTAGTTTGTAAAATTGAAGATGGTGGTGCGGCTCCGGCGAAAGCTGATGCACCAAAAGCTGAAGAAAAGGCTGTTGTTGCTGAAGATAAAACTGCAGCTCCAGTTGCCGAAAAATCAGACGAAAGCTATGCTACAGGAACTCCTTCTCCTGCTGCTGGTAAAATTCTTGCAGAAAAAGGAATTGACGCTGCTGCCGTAAAAGGTACTGGTGTTGATGGTCGTATTACTAAAGACGATGCTGTTAAGGCTGAGTCGGGTAAAAAACCAGAAGCACCAAAAGCTAGTGCTCCTGTTGCAGCTGCTGCTCCTGCAGGTAGCCGTGGCGAACGTCGTGAGAAAATGTCTCCACTACGTAGAACGGTTGCAAAACGTTTAGTTGCTGTTAAAAATGAAACCGCAATGTTGACTACTTTTAACGAAGTTAATATGAAGCCAATTATGGATTTGCGTGGAAAATATAAAGATCAGTTTAAAGAAAAATACGGTGTTGGTTTAGGTTTCATGAGCTTTTTCACTAAAGCAGTAACCGAAGCTTTAAAAGATTTCCCTGCGGTTAATGGCCGTATTGAAGGTGAAGAATTGGTTTACAATGACTTTGCTGATATTTCTATTGCAGTATCTGCACCAAAAGGTTTGGTGGTTCCGGTAATCCGCAATGCGGAAAGCATGAGCTTGGCTCAGATTGAAAAATCGGTTTTAGAATTGGCTTTAAAAGCACGTGATAGCAAATTAACATTAGAAGAAATGACTGGTGGAACATTCACCATCACTAACGGTGGTGTATTTGGTTCAATGATGTCGACTCCGATTATCAATGCGCCACAATCGGCTATTTTAGGTATGCACAACATTGTTGAACGTCCGGTAGCTGAAAAAGGTGAAGTGGTTATCCGTCCGATGATGTACGTTGCTTTATCTTACGATCACAGAATTATTGATGGACGTGAGTCGGTTGGTTTCTTGGTTCGTGTGAAACAATTGTTAGAAGATCCAGCTAGATTATTATTAGGTATCTAGTCT